>NZ_JBVJLI010000009.1:0-228064 GCF_055584805.1 Pseudomonas sp. NPDC090752
GCTTGGACGAGGCGAAAACCGCGTCCAAGCCTCAAATGTGTAAACCATGTCCCCGGTTTACTATGTAAACGATGTCTCCGGTCGTACACCCGCGATAGGGCCCGCCCAGGCAACCCAACAAAAGGCACCCACCGCGGTGCCTTTTGCACATCTGCAGAAACGCTTTACATCCCGCCAATTCATCAGGTTAGAATCGATTGGCACGCGACTTGCCAGTCATATCCCTTTCCCGCGCTACCCCGGAGTACCTGCCTTTGGATGCCAGCACCATCAACAGCCTGTTCCTGATCGGCGCATTGCTGGTGGGTGCAAGTATCCTGGTCAGCTCGCTGTCGTCGCGCCTGGGCATCCCGATCCTGGTCATTATCCTCGCCGTCGGCATGGTCGCCGGCGTGGACGGTGGCGGCATCATCTTCAACAACTACCCCACCGCCTACCTGGTCGGCAACCTGGCCTTGGCCGTCATCCTGCTCGACGGCGGCCTGCGCACGCGGGTGGCGAGCTTCCGCGTGGCGTTGTGGCCGGCGCTATCGCTGGCCACGGTCGGGGTGATGATCACCACCGCCCTCACCGGCCTGGTGGCCGCCTGGCTGTTCGACCTGAGCCTGATCCAGGGCCTGCTGATCGGCGCCATCGTCGGCTCCACCGACGCTGCGGCGGTCTTCTCGCTGCTGGGCGGCAAGGGCCTGAACGAACGGGTCACCGCCACCTTGGAGATCGAGTCGGGCAGCAACGATCCCATGGCGGTGTTTCTCACCGTCACCCTGATCGACATGATTGCCAGCGGCCAGACCGGCCTGCACTGGAGCCTGCTGACCCACCTGCTACGTGAATTCGGCATCGGTGGCCTGCTCGGCCTGGGCGGCGGCTGGCTGATGCTGCAACTGGTCAACCGCATCAACCTGGCTGGCGGCCTGTATCCGATCCTGGTGGTCGCCGGCGGCCTGGCGGTGTTCTCGCTGACCAACGCCCTGCACGGCAGCGGGTTCCTCGCCGTGTACCTGTGCGGTCTGGTGCTGGGCAACAAGCCGATCCGCAGCCGCCACGGCATCCTGCACATGCTCGACGGTATGGCCTGGCTGGCGCAGATCGGCATGTTCCTGGTGCTGGGCCTTCTGGTCACGCCGCACGACCTTCTGCCCATCGCCTTGCCGGCACTGGGCCTGGCGTTGTGGATGATCCTGGTTGCGCGGCCGTTGTCGGTGATTGCCGCGCTGCTGCCGTTCAAGGCCTTCCATGGCCGGGAAAAAGGCTTCATCGCCTGGGTCGGCCTGCGCGGCGCGGTACCGATCATCCTGGCGGTGTTCCCACTGATGGCCGGTTTGCCGGACGCGCAGCTGTTCTTCAACCTGGCGTTCTTCATCGTGCTGGTGTCGCTGCTGGTGCAGGGCACCAGCCTGCCGTGGATGGCCAAGCTGCTGAAGGTCACGGTCCCGCCGGACCCGGCACCGATCTCGCGCTCGGCGCTGGAAGTGCACATCACCAGCGAGTGGGAACTGTTCGTCTACCGCCTGGGTGCGGAGAAATGGTGCATCGGCGCCGCCCTGCGCGAGCTGAAGATGCCTGAAGGTACCCGGATCGCCGCGCTGTTCCGTGGCGAACAGCTGCTTCACCCCTCAGGCAGTACCGTACTGGAAGTCGGCGACATGCTCTGCGTGATCGGCCACGAACATAACCTGCCGGCGCTGGGCAAACTATTCAGCCAGGCGCCACAGCGCGGCCTGGACCTGCGCTTCTTCGGCGACTTCGTGCTCGAAGGCGATGCCGAGCTGGGCGCGGTGGCCGCACTGTATGGCCTGAAACTCGACGGCCTGGACGCGAAAATGCCGCTGGCGCAGTTCATCCGACAGAAGGTCGGAGGCGCTCCAGTAGTAGGTGACCAGGTCGAATGGCACGGCACCATTTGGACCGTGGCGACCATGGACGGGAACAAGATCCAGAAAGTGGGCGTCAGATTCCCCGAAGGAACGCGACCCGGACCAGGATTGTTCCTCTAAACTCCGATTCCGCCTGAGCTGCAAGTAGTCTGCCTATGTCCCTGCGCGTGTACCTTCGCACAGCCCTGTTCGGGCTGTGCCTGTCCCTTTCGTTGGCCGCCACTGCGGCCGAAACCCCGACCGCTGCCAGCATCCAGCACAGCCTCGACAAGATCGCCGAACGCAAGCTGCCCGAAGCCGATCAGAAGGCCCTGCAGCAGGTGCTCGAACAGACCCTGAGCCTGCTGACGAGCAAGGAAGACAGTGAGAAGAAGCTGGCCGCGCTCAAGCAGCAGTTGGCCGCCGCGCCGAAAGAGACCAGCGACAGCCAGAAAGAATTGGCCAAGCTCAAGGACAGCAAGCCGCAACCGGTGGCCCAGCGCTACGCCACACTCAACGTGCCGCAGCTGGAGCAGATGCTCAGCGAGCGCAACACCCAGCAAGGCGAGCTGCAAAAGGCACTGTCAGACGCCAACAGCCTGATCATCAATTCGCAGACCCGCCCCGAGCGCGCCCAGGCCGAGATCAGTAACAACCAGACCCGCAGCCAGCAGATCAACAACATCCTCAAGAGCGGCAAGGACGGCGGCAAGGCGATCAACGCCGACCAGCGCAACCAGCTCGCAGCCGAACTCGCCTCGCTCAATGCCGTGACCCTGCTGCGCCGCCAGGAGCTGGCCGGCAACGGCCTGCTGCAGGACCTGGGCAATGCCCGCCATGACCTGCTGATCGAGCGCGCCGCGCGCCTGGAGCAGGAAATCCAGGACCTGCAGACGCTGATCAACGAAAAGCGCCTGGCCCAGTCCCAGCAAACCGTCACCCAGCAGTCGATCGAAGCGCAAAAAGCCGGCGGCAGCAGCCTGCTGGCCAGCGAAAGCGCGGCCAACCTCAAACTCTCCGACTACCTGCTCAAAAGCACTGACCGCCTCAACGAATTGACCCAGCAGAACCTGCGCACCAAGCAACAGCTCGACAGCCTGACCCAGGCTGACCAGGCGCTGGACGAGCAGATCAGCGTGCTCAAGGGCAGCCTGCTGCTGTCGAAGATTCTCTACAAGCAGAAGCAGGCGCTGCCGCACCTGAAGCTTGACCGCGACCTGGCCGACCAGATCGCCGACATCCGCCTGTACCAGTTCGAGATCAACCAGCAGCGCGAGCAGATGAGCAGCCCAGTGACCTACGTCGACAAGCTGCTGGCCAATCAGCCACAGGAAGACGTCACCCCGGCCCTGCGCAAAGCCCTGCTGGAAGTCGCCATTACCCGCAGCGACCTGCTGGAGCGCCTGAACCGCGAGCTGTCGGCGCTGCTTAACGAGTCGATCACCCTGCAACTCAACCAGAAGCAATTACTCGGCACCGCGCAGGGCCTGCGCACCACCCTCGACGAGCAGATGTTCTGGATCCCCAGCAACAAGCCGCTGGACTGGGATTGGTTGAAGTTCGTCCCAGAGCGCTTTGCCAAGCAGGTCGCCGACTTGCCCTGGGGCTCCGGCATCAAGGAGCTGTACGACGGCCTGAGCCAGCGCCCGTTGCTGTTCCTGCCATTGCTGCTGGTGATCGGCGCACTGCTGTGGCGGCGCAAGTACCTGTACCAGCGGCTGAGCAAAGTGCACCAGGACATCGGCCACTTCCGTCGTGACAGCCAGTGGCACACGCCGCAGGCGATCCTGATCAACATCCTCCTGGCAATGCCGGTGAGCCTGGGCCTGGCCCTGTGCAGCTACGCCCTGCAGATCGACGCCCGCGGGCAGAACGCCAACCTGGGCGCGGCGCTGTGGCAACTGGCCCAGGCCTGGCTGGTGTTCTACACCGCCTACCGCATCCTCGCCCCCGGCGGCGTCGCGGAAATTCACTTCCGCTGGCACAAGCCGCAGGTCGAATTCCTGCGCGGCTGGGTGCGCCGGCTGGGCACCGTGGTTCTGGCACTGGTCGGTGTGGTGGCGGTCGCTGAACACCAACCTTCGGCGCTGGCCGACGACGTCCTGGGCATCGGCGTGGTGCTCACCTGCTATGCGCTGATGGCCTGGCTGCTTAGTCGCCTGCTGGCGAGCAGCCCGGCGCACCGCGATACCTCGCTGTTCCGCCGCGCCGTCGGGGTGGCCTTCACCGCCTTGCCGATCGCCTTGTTCGTCGCCGTGTGCTTTGGCTACTACTACACCGCGCTCAAGCTCACCGACCGGCTCATCTACACCCTGTACCTGCTGATGTTCTGGCTGGTGATCGAGGCCGCGTTCGTGCGCGGCCTGTCGGTGGCCGCGCGGCGCCTGGCCTACCAGCGCGCCCTGAGCAAACGGGCGGCGGCCAAGGAAGGGCTGGATGGCGAGGTCATTACCGAAGAGCCGACCCTGGACATCGAGCAGGTCAACCAGCAGTCGCTGCGCCTGATCCGCCTGGCCCTGCTCGGCGGTTTCATCGCAGGCCTCTACTGGGTGTGGGCGGACCTGATCTCGGTGTTCGCCTACCTCAACAACTTCACCCTGTACGAATACACCAGCGGTACCGGCAGCGCTGCCAGCATGGTGCCGATCAGCCTCGGCGACTTGCTCGGCGCGCTGGTGATCGTCGGTATCACCTTCGCCCTGGCCGGCAACTTGCCGGGTTTGCTGGAAGTACTGGTGCTGTCGCGGCTGAACCTGGCCCAGGGCAGCGCCTACGCCACCACCACGCTGCTGTCGTACACCATCGTCGGCATCGGCATCGTCAGCACCCTGTCGACCCTCGGGGTCAGCTGGGACAAGCTGCAGTGGCTGGTGGCGGCGCTGTCGGTGGGTCTGGGCTTCGGCATGCAGGAGATCTTCGCCAACTTCATCTCCGGCATCATGATCCTGTTCGAACGCCCGGTGCGCATAGGCGACACCATTACCATCGGCAACCTGTCGGGCACGGTGAGCAAGATCCGCATCCGCGCCACCACCATCACCGACTTCGACCGCAAGGACATCATCGTCCCCAACAAGACCTTCATCACCGGCCAGTTGATCAACTGGTCGCTGACCGACACGGTCACCCGGGTCACGCTGAAGCTGGGCATCGACTACGGCTCCGACCTGGACCTGGTGCGCGACCTGCTGCTCAAAGGTGCCCACGAGAACCCACGGGTGCTCAAGGACCCGGAACCGCTGGTGTACTTCCTCAACTTCGGCGAAAGCTCGCTGGACCACGAGCTGCGCATGCACGTACGCGACCTCGGTGACCGCAACCCGACCCTGGACGAGATCAACCGCTACATCAACCGTGAGTTCAAGGCGCACAACATCAAGATTTCGGTCCGCCAGGTCGAGGTGTTCCTGATGGACACCAAAGGCGGCAAGCAGCAGCTGATTCCCGTGGAGCAACCCAAACCCGATGGCACTGCGCCGGCCTGATGCGGCTCGAATGCTTTATTCTGTGCGCAACCCCAGGAGCAGCCCGTGAAAGCCCTCGACCAACTCACCTTCGACAACCGCTTCGCCCGCCTGGGCGACGCGTTCTCCACCCAGGTCCTGCCCGAGCCCATCGCAGAGCCGCGCCTGGTGGTAGCCAGCGAGTCGGCTATGGCCCTGCTCGACCTCGACCCGGCGCAGGCCGAATTGCCGGTGTTCGCCGAGCTGTTCAGCGGCCATAAACTCTGGGAACAGGCCGACCCGCGGGCGATGGTGTATTCCGGCCACCAGTTCGGCTCCTACAACCCGCGCCTGGGCGATGGCCGTGGCCTGCTGTTGGCCGAAGTGCTCAACGAGGCAGGCGAGCACTGGGACCTGCACCTCAAGGGGGCCGGCCAGACCCCTTACTCGCGCATGGGCGATGGCCGCGCGGTGTTGCGTTCGTCGATTCGCGAATTTCTAGCCTCCGAAGCCCTGCACGCCCTGGGTATTCCCAGCAGCCGGGCGCTGTGCGTGATCGGTTCCACCACGGCGGTATGGCGTGAAACCCGCGAGAGCGCCGCCATGCTCACCCGCCTGGCACAGAGCCACGTGCGCTTCGGCCATTTCGAGTACTTCTACTACACCAAGCAGCCTGAGCAGCAACGGGTGTTGATCGACCACGTGCTCGAGCAGCATTACCCCGAATGCCGCGACGCCGACCAGCCTTACCTGGCCATGTTCCGCACCATCGTCGAGCGCAACGCCGAGCTGATCGCGCGCTGGCAGGCCTATGGTTTCTGCCACGGGGTGATGAACACCGATAACATGTCGATCCTCGGCATCACCTTCGATTTTGGCCCCTTCGCCTTCCTCGACGATTTCGACGCCAACTTCATCTGCAACCATTCCGATGATCGCGGCCGATACAGCTACGCCAACCAGGTGCCGATCGCCCACTGGAACCTCAGCGCGCTGGCCCAGGCACTGACCACGGTGATCGAGGTCGAGCCGCTGAAAGAAGCGCTGGGGTTGTTCCTGCCGCTGTACCAGGCGCACTACCTTGACCTCATGCGGCGGCGGCTGGGGCTGACCACGGCCGAAGACGCCGACATGGCGCTGGTCGAGCGCCTGCTGCAGCGCATGCAGAGCGGGGGTGTGGATTACACCCTGTTCTTCCGCAGGCTCGGCGAGCAACCGGTGGCAGAGGCGCTGAAGGTTGTCCGCGATGATTTCATCGATTTGGCTGGCTTTGATGCCTGGGGCGCGGATTATCTGGCTCGCTGTGGGCGGGAAACGGGCAATGCAGAGGGGCGCCGGGAGCGGATGCATGCGGTCAATCCGCTGTATGTGCTGCGCAACTATCTGGCGCAGAAGGCCATCGAAGCGGCTGAAGGCGGGGATTACAGTGAGGTGCGGCGGTTGCATCAGGTGCTGAGCAAACCGTTCGAGGAACAATCCGGCATGCAGGCTTATGCCGAGCGGCCACCGGAATGGGGCAAGCATCTGGAGATCAGCTGCTCTTCCTGAGTGAACACTTGTGGGAGCGGCTTTAGCCGCGAAGCGATCGTCGCGGTGGATGGCACCGGCTTCGCCGGTGTTCGCGGCTAAAGCCGCTCCCACGGTATCCGTGCAAACCTGTAAGGAACTATTATGTCCGACCCATTGCTGATCCCCTGCCCCCACTGCAACGGCCTCAACCGCCTGCCAGCCGATCGCCTGAGCGACGCCCCCAAATGCGGCCGCTGCAAGAAGGACGTGCTGTTGAGCTACCCGTTCGAGCTCAGCGAAGGCAACCATGCCAGCCAGATCAAAGGCGACCTGCCGCTGCTGATCGACGTCTGGGCCGACTGGTGCGGCCCGTGCAAATCCTTCGCCCCTACCTTCGAACAGGCTGCACGCCAGCTCAGCGGCCGCTGCCGCCTGGCCAAGCTCGACAGCGAAGCCAACCGCAACCTGGCTGGGCAGTTGGGGATTCGTTCGATCCCAAGCCTGATCCTGTTCAAGAACGGCCGCGAAGTCAGCCGGCAGGCGGGGGCGTTTCCACTGCAGTCGTTGCTGGAATGGTTGCGTACTCAAGGGGTTTGATTTTCAAGCGCTCGCCAGCAATGACTCGTATGGAATGCGCAGGCCATCATGCAGACGTTTGATCATGGAAAGGCTAAGACCCCGCTTTCCATTCAACACCTCTGAAACGCGTCCGCTGGAACCGATGAAGGGCTCAAGATCACGCGGCGTAAGGCCCTGTTGATCCATACAAAATTTTATGGCCTCGATGGGATTGGCGGAATGAATGGGATAGTGCTTGTTTTCATAGACCTCGATCAGTGTCACAAGCACTTCCATTTCATCAGCTTCCGGCGTACCCGCTTCTGCCTGGAAGATAACTTCGAGTCGCTGAAATGCTTCTCGAAGATCGTCATCGTTTCGGATCGGCTTAATATTCACAGATTGTCTCCACGTCAATCTCGTCATAGCGCTTGTGCGTACCGACGAATTTCACCCAGGCAATACCGGCTCGATACTGCATTTCGACCACAAGCCGGTACTTATTACCTCCGATGTTGAAGACCACGCGGTTATTGCCACATATGCTGGCGTTGCCAATCTGATCCTTTACATCTTGCGGCGTTCGCCAGATGGCTTTGATCGCCATATCGTGCCAGCTTTCCAAGGGTGCCTGAGCATCATCATGCCCGGGTAGCTCCCAAAACTTCACCAAGGTGCTTTTGGCAATGACGCGCATCCAAGCATAATCTCCCGTTTTGGGAGATTATGCGGGGCAGCGGGGAATCATGCAAGGGACAAAATCGGCGCTTACTCGCTGCGCTCCAGCAAATCATGCAACTCCACAAACTGCTGCGTCAGCTTGTGCCGGGGCTCCAGATGAATCAGCGGCAGGCTGGCATGGTGCGACTCGCGCATCTTCACCGAGCTGTTCAGGTACACCGGCAGCACCGGCAACCCCTCGGCCAGCAACTCATCCAACATCTGCTGCGGCAGGGTGGCACGTGACTGGAACTGGTTGACCACGATGCCTTCGACCATCAGGTCTTCATTGTGGTCGTCCTTGAGCTCTTCAATTTCAGACAGCAACCCATAGAGCGCCTGGCGCGAGAAACTATCGCAATCGAAGGGAATCAACACGCGATCAGCAGCGATCAACGCAGAAACCGCGTAAAAGTTGAGCGCAGGCGGTGTATCGATATAGATCCGCTCGTAATCCTCGTCCAACTCATCGAGCAATTTACGCAGCTTGTTGATCTTGTGCTTGGCCTCGAGCTTGGGCTGAAGGTCGGCAAGCTCCGGGGTAGCGGTCACTACGTGCAGATTGTCGAACGGGGTTTCGTAGATATCGACCTTGTTCTTCTTGCTGAATGGCCCGGTAGACAGGCTCTGCTTGAAGAAATCGGCGATGCCCATGGGGATGTCATCGCCGGTCAGGCCGGTCAGGTACTGAGTCGAGTTAGCCTGGGCATCCAGGTCGATCAACAGGGTCCGATAGCCTTCGCTGGCGCTCACCGCCGCCAAATTGCAAGCGATGCTCGACTTGCCCACACCGCCTTTCTGATTGAACACCACGCGCCGCATGAGAGACCTCCGTGTATCAACGAATGTCCGAGTATGTGGCGGCGCTGCGGCATTGGCCAGCACCTCTTGGCGCAGCGAGCACAAACGGCGACCAGCAGCGCCTGCGCACCGTCCATCGGAAATCACTTACAGCTTCTGCAGACATTGACGCAATCACGCATGGCAATTGTCTGATGGCAATCATGTAACCTGTGTTTGCTACACACCCCCGGCACCGGGATAATTGCGCGCCATTCGGCATATGCGCCAACCCGGTTTCGAGTTACTCCCTGCGCAGGAAACCCCATAGGGCGGGAAGTCAGAAAACATCGTGATCACCTTCGATATCAGCCAATGGCGCGCCTGGGCACCTGGCCTGCAGACCCCTGCCGAGTGGCAGGCCTGGGCGCAAGGCAACCTGTGCCCAGCACCCGACGGGCCGTCCCCGGACGTCTCGTTCCTGCCGGCGCTGCAGCGCCGTCGCCTCAGCCACCTGGCGCGCATGGCATTCGCCGTGGGCTGGCCGCTGGCCGAGGGGCGCGAGGCCTTACCGCTGGTGTTCGTCTCACGTCATGGTGAAACGCCTAGAACCTTCGCCATGCTCTGCGAACTGGCCGAGCGACAGCCGCTGTCGCCGACCCAGTTCAGCCTTTCAGTGCATAACGCGGTGATCGGCTTGTGGTCGATCCTGCGCGGGGAAACCAGCGAGATGACCGCCCTGGCCGCGGCCGGCGATGGCTTCGAGCACGGTGTACTGGAGGCTGCCGCGCTGCTGGCCGAAGGCGCGCCGGCGGTGCTGCTGATCGTCACCGAAGAGCTGCCGGCCGAGGCGTACCGCCCCTGGGTAGACGATGTGCCGTTTGGCTATGCGGTTGGCCTGTTGCTCACCCCTGGCGAGCAATGGCGGCTGACCGCGCAACCTTCCTCGTCAGCCCAAGCGACCGAATTGCCCCATGCCCTGAGCTGGTTGCACGCCATGCTCTCGGGCCAGGTATCCATCACTCACTCGTGGAAGCGCCGCGCATGGAACTGGCAACGACAGCCGTGAGCAGGTTTCGCGATGCCTATTACTGGCGCCTGCTGGCCACCGCCGCGAGCTTCTTCGTGTTCGGCCTGGGCAGCCTGTGCCTCGGGCTACTGGTGTTCCCGCTGCTGGCCTGCTTACCGGGTGGCGCAGTGCGCCATCGCCAACGTGCCCGCCATACCATCAGCTGGTTGTTCTGGCGCTTCATTCGCCTGATGCGCGGACTGGGTGTGCTGACGTATCAAATCGACGGCGCAGAACGCCTGGGCCGCCCAGGCCAGTTGATCATCGCCAATCACCCCTCGCTGATCGACGTAGTCTTCCTCATCGGCCTGGTGCGTCAGGCCAATTGCGTGGTCAAGCACAGCTTGTTCGCCAACCCTTTTACCCGCGGCCCGATCACAGAAGCCCAATACATCGGCAATGACGGCAGCGTGGATATGCTCGACAATGCCGTGGCCTCACTGCACCAGGGCCAGCCGCTGATCATTTTCCCCGAAGGCACGCGCACGCCGCCCGGCCAAATGCCGGCCTTTCATCGCGGCGCGGCGGCAATCGCCTTGCGCGGTGCGAAAATCATCACGCCGGTGACGATCAGGGTCAGCCCCACCACCCTGAGCAAAAACGAGCCTTGGTACCGTATCCCGAGCCGCCGTGTGCACTTCACACTTCACGTCGGCGTCGATATCGACCCCCAGGCGTTTGCCGCGCAGGGTCCTGCGCCGCAGGCGTCACGCAAACTCAACGATTACCTGCACCAGTACTACTTCAAGGAGCTCGCCACCGATGAGCGTGCCACAACAAGACCTCAACCGTGACCTCAAGCAATTGATCATCGACGCCCTGGGCCTCGAAGACATCAGTGTGCAGGACATCGACGACCAGCAACCGCTGTTCGGCGAAGGCCTGGGCCTGGACTCGGTCGACGCCCTGGAGCTGGGCCTGGCCCTACAGAAACGCTACGGCATCAAGATCGATGCCGAGGCCAAGGACACCCGTAACCACTTCAGCAACGTCGCCGCCCTGGCCGCGTTCGTCACTGCCCGTCAGGCCGCCTGAGACCGCACCATGCAAACCCGCGAAGACATCTATCACATCCTCAGCGACGCCCTGGTCGAACTGTTCGAACTCGACCCCAAGGCCATCAGCCTGCAATCCAACCTGTATCAAGACCTGGAAATCGACAGCATCGACGCCATCGACCTGCTCGACCACATCAAACGCCAGACCGGCAAGAAAATCGCCGCCGACGACTTCAAGTCGGTGCGTACCGTCAATGACGTGGTCGAAGCCGTGTTCCGCCTGGTCAACCCGGCGGCATGAAGCGCCTGCTCGGCCTCGGCCTGCTGCTGGCCGGTGTGCTGTACCCGTTTGCCGTTTACTTCGGCATGGCCCACTTCGCCCCCTGGCAGTTCGGCCTGCTGCTTGGCGTGCTGTGGCTGGCCCGAGCACTGGGCACACGGCGGCCGGGCAGCCTGTGGATGGCCGTCGCGGCGCTGACGTTCTGCGTGCTGCTGGGGCTGTCCGACAGCGCGCAGCTTTTGCGCTGGTATCCGGTGCTGATCAACAGCTTCCTGCTGGCCCTGTTCGGCGCCAGCCTGCTGCGCGGCATGCCGATGGCCGAGCGCCTGGCGCGCCTGCGTGAACCCCAGCTGCCGCCCAGGGCGGTGCGCTACACGCGGCGTGTAACCCAGGCGTGGTGCGGGTTCTTCCTGGTCAATGGCCTGATCGCGGCTGGCCTTACCCTGTGGGCGCCTCTGAGTTGGTGGACCCTGTACAACGGCCTGATCGCGTATGCCGCCATGGGCCTGCTGTTCGCCGTCGAGTGGCGGATCAGACAACGTGTACGAGCGGGCTCATGAACTGGATCAACCTCGAACACCTGCTACAGCCCACTGCCGCGCCGCGCCCGATCACCCAGGCACCGGCCCTGGCGCATGCCGAGTTGTGCGAGCAGGCGCTGCGCCTGGCCGGCGGCCTGCAGCAGCGTGGCGTGCAGCGCCTGGCCGTGCACCTGGACGATGCCGCGCAGCTGGCCATTGCCCTGCTCGGCGCCTGGCGCGCGGGCGTCGAAGTGCTGCTGCCGGCAGACCTACAGCCGGGCACCCGCGCACGCTGGGCCGCGCAGATCGACCTGTGGCTCAGTGATCGGCCTGGCGACTTCGCCCTTGCCGACCTGCAGGCCGCGCCACTCCCCCCTGCCGATTTGGATCTGGAACGGTGCAGGATCAGCCTGTGCACCTCGGGCTCCAGCGGCGAGCCCAAGCGTATCGACAAGCAACTGCGCCAGTTGGCCAATGAGGTGCTGGCGCTGGAACGCTTATGGGGCGAGGCGTTGGGCCAGGCCTGGATCATCGGCAGTGTCGCCACCCAGCATATCTACGGCCTGCTGTTCCGCGTGCTCTGGCCGCTGTGCGCTGGGCGCGGTTTCGAACGGCGCCAGCTGCCCTTCCCCGAAGACCTGCAGCGCGCCAGCCGCGCGCACCCGGCCTTCGCCTGGGTGGCCAGCCCGGCCCTGCTCAAGCGCATGGGCGATAACCTCGACTGGCCGGCTCTGAGGCAGGTGCGCCAAGTGTTTTCCTCGGGCGGCGAACTGCCGACCGAAGCCGCGCAAAGGCTGCACCAGCGCCTCGGCCAATGGCCTACGGAGATCTTCGGCAGTTCGGAAACCGGCGGCATCGCCTGGCGCCAGGGCGCCGCCCTGTGGCAGCCGTTTGCCGATGTTCAACTGAGCCTGGATGCGCACGGCGCCTTGTGCATCGCCTCGCCGTACTTGCCAGCAGGTCATATCGAATGCAGCGCAGACGCCGCCGACATCGCCAACGACGGACGCTTCACATTGCTTGGCCGCCTGGACCGCATCGTCAAGCTGGAAGAAAAACGCGTTGCCCTGCCGCTGCTTGAACAGGTGCTGTGCGAGCACGCCTGGGTCGCGGATGCGCGTTTAGGTGTGATCGAGCAAGGCCGCGCCTACCTCGGCGCCCTGCTGGTGCTATCGCCCGCCGGCCTGCACGCCTTGCGCAACCAAGGCCGGCGCACCCTGATCGGCAGCTTGCGCGAACACCTGGCCGGCCACTGCGAGGCCACGTCCCTGCCACGGCGCTGGCGCCTGCTGCGCCAGCTGCCGCACAACGCCCAGGGCAAGCTGCCCCAGGCTGACGTGCAGGCGCTGTTGCTGGCCGCCCGCAGCATGGCTCCTGAGGTACTGGGGCAAGCGGTGCAAGGCGATGAACTGCAGCTGCACTTGGCCGTGCCGCCAGATCTGGCCTGCTTTCCCGGCCATTTCCCGCAAACCCCTGTGCTGCCTGGCGTGGTGCAAGTCGACTGGGCGATTGCCTTGGCCAGTGAACGGCTCACGCCCGGTAAACGATTCGCCGGCATGGAAGTGATCAAGTTTCAGCACGTGGTGCGCCCAGGTGATGAACTGACGCTGACCCTGCGCTTCGATGCCGAACGCGGCAAGCTCTATTTCAGTTACCACTGCGCCGGGCAGGTCTGCGCCAGCGGCCGAATTCTGCTGGAGGCCGATCATGCATAAGCCCTGTGCGGTGATCCCGGTGTACGACCACGAAGACGCTGTGCCAGCTGTGGTCGCCGAGCTGCTGCGCGCCGGCCTGCCCTGCGTGCTGGTCGACGACGCCAGCCATGCGCCCTGCGCCCAGGTGTTGCGGCAACTGGCCGAACAGCCGCGGGTTTTCCTGGTCACGCTGGCGGTCAACCAGGGCAAGGGCGGCGCGGTCATGGCCGGGCTGCGCGAAGCGGCGCGGCTGGGTTTCAGCCATGCCCTGCAGGTGGATGCCGATGGCCAGCACGACCTGGCCGACATCAGCCTGTTCCTGGCCCGTTCGCAGGCTTGTCCACAGGCGCTGGTGTGCGGTTACCCACAGTACGACGCCAGCGTGCCCAAGGGGCGTCTGTATGCCCGCTACCTCACCCACGTTTGGGTGTGGATCAACAGCCTGTCGCTGCAGATACCCGATTCGATGTGCGGTTTCCGGGTCTACCCATTGCCCGCCACCCTGGCGCTGATCGACAGCGTGGCGCTGGGCCGGCGCATGGACTTCGACCCCGAGATCCTGGTGCGTCTGGCCTGGCGCAACCAGCCCATGTGCTGGCTGCCGACCCGCGTGCATTACCCGCAGGACGGCCGTTCGCACTTTCGCCTGGTGCACGACAACGCCCTGATCTCGAAAATGCACGCCAAGCTGTTTTTCGGCATGCTCCTTCGCGCCCCGCTGATCCTCTGGCGCAGGTGGCGCCGATGAACCAGCAGCATTGGGCCAAGCAGCAAGAGCGCGGCAGCTTCTGGCTGATGAAGCTTACCGCCGCCCTGCTGCGCCTGCTCGGCCGCCGCGCGCTGAGCCCGCTGATTCACCTGATCGTCGCTTACTTCTTCCTGTTCGGCCGCCGCGCCCGGCGCAGCGCCTGGCAATACCAGCAACGCCTGCAGCAGTGGAGCGGCGGGCAGACTGCGCGCCCCAGCCACTGGCAGGTGTTCCGCCAGTTCATGGCCTTCGCCGATGCCCTGCTGGACAAGCTCGACGTGTGGCATGGCAAGCTTAGCCTCGCCGACATCGACATCGACGACCCCGGCCAGCTGCGCCGGCAATTGCGTGGCGAGCGTGGGCAGATGCTGGTGGGCGCACACCTGGGTAACCTGGAGGTCTGCCGCGCCCTGGCCGAACTCGGCGAGCAAGTGCCGATGAACGTGCTGGTGCATACCCGCCACGCCGAGCGCTTCAACCGCCTGCTCGGTGAGGCCGGGGCGAGCAATGTGCGGCTGATCCAGGTCAGCGAGCTGGACCCTGCGATCATGCTGCAGCTGGCCGAGCGTCTGGAGCATGGCGAATGGCTGGCCATCGCTGGCGACCGCGTGCCGCTGCATGGCGCCCGCACCGTCGAGGTGGACTTCCTCGGCCACCGGGCGGCCTTCCCACAAGGCCCGTGGCTGCTGGCCGGCATGCTCGAATGCCCGATCAACCTGCTGTTCTGCCTCAAGCACCAGGGCCGCTACCGCATCACCCTCGAACCCTTTGCCGAACGCCTGCAATGGCGCCGCGGCCAGCGCGATCAGCTGATCGCCGAGTGGACCACGCGCTATGCCGAACGCCTGGGTCAATACTGCGCCCAGGCGCCCTTGCAGTGGTTCAATTTCTACCCCTTCTGGAAGACCGATGACGATGCATCCGCATGAGCCTGTAACGTTCGGCGAGTCGCCGCTGGCAATCGAAGATGTCCTGGCCCTGGCCGAGCGCCGGGCAACGGTGCGCCTGCAGGATGACGCCGTCTACCGCGAGCGCATCGCCCGTGGGGCGCGCTTTCTCGACACCTTGCTCGACAAGGAAGGGGTGATCTACGGCGTGACCACCGGCTACGGCGACTCCTGCGTGGTGGCTGTGCCGCTGGAGCATGTCGAAGCCCTGCCCCGCCACCTGTACACCTTCCATGGCTGCGGCCTGGGCAAGCTGCTCGATGCCCCCGCCACCCGCGCCGTACTCGCCGCCCGCCTGCGTTCGCTGAGCCATGGCGTATCGGGTGTGCGCCTGGAACTGCTGGAGCGGCTGCGTGACTTTCTCGCCCACGACATCCTGCCGCTGATTCCCGAAGAGGGCTCGGTGGGTGCCAGCGGCGACCTGACGCCGTTGTCCTATGTCGCCGCGACCCTGTCGGGCGAGCGCGAGGTGATCTACCAGGGCCAGTGCCGCAGCAGTGCCGAAGTGCACCGCGAACTGGGCTGGCAGCCCTTGGTGCTGCGGCCCAAGGAAGCCCTGGCGCTGATGAACGGCACCGCGGTGATGACCGGCCTGGCGTGCCTGGCCTTTGCCCGCGCCGACTACCTGCTGCAGCTGGCTACGCGCATCACCGCGCTCAACGTCATCGGCCTGCAGGGTAACCCCGAGCATTTCGACGAACGCCTGTTCGCCGCCAAACCACACCCCGGCCAGACCCAGGTCGCCGCCTGGCTGCGCCAGGACCTCGCCATCGACGCCCCGCTGCCGCCGCTGCACCGCCTGCAGGACCGCTATTCGCTGCGCTGCGCCCCGCATGTGCTGGGCGTGCTGGCCGATAGCCTGGGCTGGCTGCGTGGCTTCATCGAGACCGAACTGAACAGTGCCAACGACAACCCGATCATCGACGGCGACGCCGAGCGAGTGCTGCATGGCGGGCACTTCTACGGCGGCCATATCGCCTTCGCCATGGACAGCCTGAAGACCTTGGTGGCCAACGTCGCCGACCTGCTCGACCGGCAACTCGCGCTGCTGGTCGACACCCGCTACAACCATGGCCTGCCAAGCAACCTGTCAGGGGCCGAGGCTGACCGGGCAATGCTCAACCATGGTTTCAAGGCCGTGCAGATCGGCGCCAGCGCCTGGACCGCCGAAGCCCTCAAGCAGACCATGCCGGCCAGCGTGTTCTCGCGCTCCACCGAATGCCACAACCAGGACAAGGTGAGCATGGGCACCATCGCCGCACGCGATGCCCTGCGCGTGCTGGAGTTGACCGAACAGGTCGCCGCCGCCAGCCTGCTGGCGGCCAACCAGGGCGTCTGGTTGCGCACCCGACAAAGCCGGGCACAGGCCCTGCCGCCTGCGTTGGCAGCCATGCACGAAGCGTTGCTCGCAGACTTTGCCCCGGTCATCGAAGACCGCGCCCTGGAAAGCGACTTGCGCCTGTGCCTGAAACGCATCGCCGAGCGCCACTGGAGGCTGCATGCGTAGCCCCGGCGTGTTCCATGTCGACAGCGAAATCGTCGTGCCCTTCTTCGATGTCGACAGCATGCACGTCGTCTGGCACGGGCATTACGTCAAATACCTGGAAGTAGCCCGCTGCGCCTTGCTCGAGCGCCTGGCGCACAACTACCTGCAGATGCAGGCCAGCGGCTATGCATGGCCGGTGATCGACCTGCAGCTGCGCTACATTCGCGGCGCCACCTTCGGCCAGCGCCTGAGCGTGCGTGCCAGCCTGGTGGAATGGGAGAACCGCCTGAAGATCCACTACCTGATCAGTGACGCTAATACCGGCGAGCGCTTGACCCGCGCCAGCACCGTGCAGGTGGCCGTGCACATCGAAAGCGGCGAGATGCAGTTGGCCTCACCGAAGGTGATGCTCGATGCGGTGCAGCAGGTGCTGGCATGAAGCGCTTTGTTGTCCTGCTTGGCCTGCTGATCATCAGCCCATTTGCCTCAGCCTTCGGCCTCGACGACCTGCAGAAGCAACTGAGCGAACCGGCCGTGGTCAGCGGCCCATTCGTGCAGGAAAAACACTTGCGCGCACTGCCCCAACCACTGATCAGCAAAGGCCGCTTTGTCCTCGCCCGCGATCACGGCCTGCTGTGGCAACTGCAAACGCCACTGCGCCAGGATTACCGCATCACCGCCACCGGCATAGCCCGCCGCGACCCGAGCGGCTGGCAAACCTTGCCCAGCCGCAGCGCCGGGAGCGAGCAGAACCGCTTGTTCTTCGCCGTGCTGCAAGGCGACAGCAGTGGCCTGCAGCGGGATTTCGAGCTGGCCCTGTCGGGCACCGCGCAGCAATGGCAATTGCGCCTGACGCCGCGTTCGTTGCTGCTCAAACAGATCTTCACGCGCATCGACATCAGCGGCGGGCAGTACGTCGAACGTATCGAACTGAGCGAAACCCAGGGTGACAGCACGCTGCTGCGCATGCCTGAAAGCCACGGCGCAGCGGTATTGAGCGATGCGGAGCGCAGTGACTTTGCCAACTGAGCGCCTGTTGCCACGCCTGTTCCTGGGGCTGCTGCTGGTCATGCTGGCCATCGCCGGCTGGCAGTGGCACCGTGCTGCGCCCTTGTCGGCCGACCTGATGACGCTGGTCCCCGGCGCCACCGAGGACCCGCTACTCAAGCGCGCCGAACAGCGCATGCAGGAACCGCTCAACCGCGAACTGCTGGTGCTGGTGGGCCACAAAGAACGCCTGCAGGCCCTGACCCTGGCGCAGTCACTGGCCGCGCAATGGCAGACCAGCGGCCTGTTTGAAAAGGTGCAGTGGAGCCTGCAAACCGACCTGCAGGCCGTGCGCGATCAACTGCTGCAAGGCCGCCTGGCGCTGCTGGCAGCCAGCGATCGCCAGCAACTGGTAAAGCAGCCCGATGCATTTATCGAGCAGCGCGTGCAAAGCCTGTTCGATCCCTTCGCCAGCTTTAGCCTGGTCCCCAGCCAGGACGATTGGCTGGGCCTGACCGGGCGCATCCAGAACAGCCAGCCGAAGCCCGTCAATGTGCAATTGGACACCGCCAGCGGCGCGCTGATTGCCGAAGCGGATGGCCAACATTGGGTGCTGCTGCGCGCTCGCACCCTGGGCAATGCTTTCGATCTGCACCTGCCGCTGCAGGTCGCCGAACTGCTCGCAAAAGGCCGTGTGCAGGCAGACCAGTCCGGCGCTCACCTGCTGGCAGCCAGCGGCCTGCTGCATGCCGCAGCCGGCCAGCAACAGGCCAGTCGGGAGATCACCTGGGTCGGCGGCGGCGCCACGCTGGGCATCCTGCTGTTGCTGCTGCTGGCGTTCCGCCGTTGGCGAGTGCTGCTGGCGTTCGTGCCGGTACTGGTGGGCATGCTGTTCGGCTCGGTGGTGTGCGTGGCACTGTTCGGCCAGATGCATGTGATGACCCTGGTGCTCGGCTCAAGCCTGATCGGCGTGGCGGTAGACTACCCGCTGCACTACCTGTCCAAGAGCTGGAGCCTCAAGCCCTGGCGCAGTTGGCCGGCCGTGCGCCTGACCGTGCCCGGCATGAGCCTGAGCCTGGCGACCAGTTGCATCGGCTACCTGGCGCTGGCCTTCACGCCCTTCCCAGCGCTGACGCAAATTGCTGCGTTCTCGGCGGCCGGGCTGATCGGCGCTTACCTCAGCGCAGTGTGCCTGCTACCAGCGCTGCTCGCTGGCATGCAACTACAGCCTGCACGCTGGCCCTTGCGGATCGCCGAGACGCTCACCACCTGGCGCGAACGGCTGCTGTGCAAAGTGCCGAGTGCCGTGCTGCTGGGGCTGCTGATGGTCTTCTGCGCAGCCGGCCTGTGGCGCCTGAGCAGCCACAACGATATCCGCCAATGGGTCGCCAGCCCGCCCCAGTTGCTCGAAGAGGCACAAGCCATTGCGCGCATCACAGGCTACCAGCCCACCAGCCAGTTCTACCTGGTGCGAGGCGCCGATCAGCAACAACTGCTCGAACGCCTGAACGGGCTGTCGGGCAAACTCGATGAGCTGGTCGAACTGGGCAAGCTCAAGGGTTACATGAGCCTCGGCCAACTGGCCGCCAGCCCGGTGGAACAAGCCCAGGCGCGCCAGGCCCTGTCGGCGTTGCCCAAACACTGGCAACCGTTGCTCGACCTGGGCGTGCCGCAGGCGGCGCTGCAGGCCGAGTTGCAGCAGTTGCAACAGTTGCCGACCCAGACCATCGACCAACTGCTGGCTGGGCCATTGGCCGAAGCCTGGCGACCGCTATGGCTGGGCGACGAGGGTGCGGGCGTGGCCGCCATCGTCAGCTTGCAGGGCTTGGGCGATGCGGCCTTGCTGCGCCTGCAGGTCGATGACCTCGAAGGTGTGCAACTGGTGGATCGCTTGGGCGAGCTGAACCAGCTGTTCGCCGCCACCCAAGTGAGCGCCGCAGAGCTGAAGTTGCTGTCCTGCGTGCTGATCATGGTCCTGTTGATACTGCCGTTCGGCCTGCGTGGCGCACTGCGCATCGTCGCATTACCGCTGCTGGCGGCACTGTGCAGCTTGGCTTGCCTGGGCTGGCTGGGCCAACCACTGACGCTGTTCAGCCTGTTCGGCCTGCTACTGGTGACAGCCATCAGTGTCGACTATGCGATCCTGATGCACGAACATATCGGAGGCGCAGCGGTGAGCCTGCTCGGCACCCTGCTGGCAGCAGTCACCACCTGGCTTTCGTTCGGCCTGCTGGCGCTGTCGGCTACCCCAGCCGTAAGCAACTTCGGCCTGGCAGTCAGCCTGGGGCTGGCTTTCAGTTTCATGCTGGCGCCTTGGGCCGCCCCGCGCCCAGTCCCCCAGGAGCAGCCATGAAATACCTGATGACCCTTGCCCTGTGTCTGCTGCTCGGCGCCTGCAGCGCGCGCCCTCCCCTGCCATCCCGCGAACCGACGCTCGAACTGCCGCAGCAGTTGCACGTGTTACGTGAGCAGGCCGGCCAGCGCCAGGACTGGTTACTGGTGATACAGCGCGAAGACCACCGCCTGCGCTGGTCGCTGCTCGACCTGCTGGGCATTCCCCAGGCGCGCCAGTTGCTCGACGGCCAACAGTGGCAGGCCGACGGCCTGTTGCCGCCCAACCCGGCGGCCCGTGAGCTGTTCGCCGCCGTGCTGTTCGCGCTGACGCCCACCGAGCAGTTGTCGCAGCTCTACCCCGAGGCGCGCCAGCTGGGCCAACGACGCTGGCTGGGTGAGCGCTGGCAGGTCCGTTATCAGGCCCCACGCGCGTTCTCCTTGAACGTCGGGGGCCTGAGTTATCAAATCGATCCAATGCCCAGTGAGAACGCGCCATGACCGCCTACCTCAATGCCCTGGGCCTGGTCTGCGCCCTCGGCCGCGGCCAGGCCGAGGTCAGCGCCCGCCTGCTGGCCGGTGATTGCTCAGGCATGCAAGCCGAGGCCGACTGGGTGCCCGGGCGTTGCTTGCCGGTCGGCGCAGTGCGCGGCGCACTGCCCGATGTGCCCGTGGCCGAGCATCACAGCCGCAACAATCAGCTGTTGTATGCTGCAGCCCTGCAGATCGAACCGGCCATCCGTGCGGCGATCGACCGTCATGGCCCGCAGCGCGTCGCCGTGGTCATCGGCACCAGCACCTCAGGCATCGATGAGGCCAGCGCAGACATCGCCTGCTATCTGCAGACGGGCCAGTTTCCGGCGCACTACCGCTACGACCAACAGGCGCTGAGCGCACCTGCCGAGTTTCTCGCCGACTGGCTGCAACTGAGCGGGCCGACCTATGTCATTTCCACCGCCTGCACCTCCAGTGGCCGGGCCTTGATGAGTGCGCGCCGGCTGTTGCAGCTGGGGCTGTGCGATGCGGTGCTGTGTGGCGGCGTAGACACCCTGTGCGGCCTGACCCTCAACGGTTTCAGCGCCCTGGACGCGGTCAGCGAGCAACGCTGCAACCCGTTCTCGGCCGAGCGCGCCGGGATCAATATCGGTGAGGCGGCTGCGCTGTTCCTGATGACCCGCGAGGCCACTGACGAAGGCCCATCCATTGCCCTGCTGGGCGCTGGCGCCAGCAGCGATGCCCACCACATCTCGGCGCCGGACCCCTCTGGCAAGGGCGCCTTGCAAGCCATGGCCAAAGCCCTCGACAATGCCCGCCTCACACCGGCGCAAATTGGCTACCTGAACCTGCATGGCACCGCCACGGCGCACAATGACGCCATGGAAAGCCAGGCCATGCACCGCCTGTTCGCAAGCGGTGTGCCATGCTCGTCGAGCAAACCCATGACCGGCCACACCCTGGGGGCAGCCGGCGCACTGGAAGCGGCGTTCTGCTGGCTGGTGCTCAGCGGGCACAACCCGCTTGGCCTGCTGCCGCCGCATGTGTGGGACGGCCAGGCCGACCCGCTGCTACCAACGCTCGACCTGGTGACCCGGCAGCACCGCCTGCCCACGGATCGACCACGCCGCTTGATGAGCAACTCGTTCGCCTTCGGCGGCAACAATGTCAGCCTGATTCTCGGAGATGCCCCATGATCCCCTGGCCACTGGCCGAGCTGTTGCCCCACGCTGGCGAGATGATCCTGATCGACCAGGTCGACAGCTACGACGACGAGCAGATCCACACCCGAACCCTGGTGCGCCCGGGCGGCCCGTTCAACCGCGCCGACGGCAGCCTGCCCGCCTGGTTCGGCATCGAATTGATGGCACAGAGCGTGGCCGCCTTTGCCGGTTGCCGCGCGCGCCGCAACGGCCAGCCAGTACAGCTGGGCTTTTTGCTCGGTACACGCAAATACCAATGCGACGTCGAACACTTTCCGTCGGGTGCCGAGCTGCACGTTCACGCCACGCGCTCATTGGAAGACGACAACGGCATGGGCGTGTTCGAATGCCACCTGCGCGGCCCCGGCATCCACGCCAGCGCACGGCTGAATGTGTTTACCCCGCCACAACCTACCCGCTACCTGGCAGAAGCCGGCCCTGAGGACCCTACCCATGACTGACACCATCCTCGTCACAGGCTCCAGCCGCGGCATCGGCCGGGCCATCGCCTTGCGCCTGGCACGGGCCGGTTACGACCTGGTCCTGCATTGCCGCAGCGGCCGCGCCGAAGCCGATGCCGTGGCCGCGCAAGTCCGCGAGCTGGGCCGCCAGGCACGGGTTCTGCAATTCGATGTCGCCGACCGCGCGGCCTGCAGGGCGATCCTCGAACAGGATGTGGAAAGCCATGGCGCCTACTACGGCGTGGTGTGCAACGCCGGCCTGAGCCGTGACGGCGCCTTCCCGGGGCTTAGCGAAGAAGACTGGGACCAGGTGCTGCGGACCAACCTCGACGGCTTCTTCAATGTCCTGCAACCGCTGACCATGCCGATGATCCGCCGCCGCGCGCCGGGGCGCATCGTCTGCATCACTTCGGTGTCCGGCCTGATCGGCAACCGTGGCCAGGTCAACTACAGCGCCTCCAAGGCCGGGCTGATCGGCGCGGCCAAGGCATTGGCGATCGAGCTGGGCAAGCGCAAGATCACGGTCAACTGCGTGGCACCCGGGCTGATCGACACGGCCATGCTCGACGAGCACGTGCCGGTCGACGAGCTGCTGAAGATGATCCCCGCCGGGCGCATGGGCACGCCTGAAGAAGTGGCCGGGGCAGTGAATTTCCTGATGTCGCCGGAGGCTTCGTACATCACCCGCCAGGTGCTGGCGGTCAATGGAGGGTTGTGCTGATGCGCCGTGTCGTGGTCACCGGCATGGCCGGTATTACCGCCCTGGGCAACGACTGGGCAACCATCGCGGGGCACTTTGCCGAGCAGCGTAGCGGCATCCGCCGCATGCCCGAGTGGGACCGCTTCAGCGAGCTCAATACCCGCCTGGCAGGCCCCATCGACGACTTCGAGGTTCCCACTCACTGGACGCGCAAACAGCTGCGCAGCATGGGCCGGGTCTCGCGCCTGGCGGTGGCCGCCGCCGAGCGCGCGCTGGCCGACGCCGGGCTGCTCGACGACCCGAGCATCCGCGACGGACGCATGGGCGTGGCCTGCGGCTCTTCGACCGGCAGCACCGACGAGATCAAGACCTTTGGCAACATGCTGATGAATTCGCTGGCCGACGGCCTGAATGCCAACTCCTATGTGCGCATGATGCCGCACACCACCGCGGCCAACATCAGCATCTTCTTTGGCCTGACCGGGCGCCTGATCCCCACCTCCAGCGCCTGCACCAGCGGCAGCCAGGGCGTCGGCTACGCCTACGAGGCGATCAAGTACGGACGTCTGCCGCTGATGCTCGCCGGCGGCGCTGAAGAGCTGTGCCCGACCGAGGCCATGGTGTTCGATGCGCTATACGCCACCAGCCTCAAGAACGACACCCCGCACCTGACCCCACGGCCCTACGATGTCGGCCGCGATGGCCTGGTGATCGGCGAAGGGGGCGGCATGCTGGTGCTCGAAGAACTGCAGCACGCCCTGGCCCGCGGCGCGAAGATCCATGCCGAAGTGGTCGGCTTCGGCAGCAATGCCGACGGCCAGCACATCACCCGACCGGAGCAGGTCACCATGGGCCGGGCCATGCAGCTGGCACTGGACGACGCCGGGCTGGCCGCCGACGCCATCGGCTACGTCAACGGTCACGGTACCGCTACCGAACAGGGCGACATCGCCGAGACCCGGGCCACCAGCAGCCTGTTCGGCCCACGCATGCCGATCAGCTCGCAGAAGAGTTTCCTCGGCCATACCCTGGGGGCCTGCGGCGCGCTGGAGTCGTGGTTCAGCATCGAAATGATGAACAGCGACCGCTACGTGGCCACGCTCAATCTCGATCAGGTCGACCCGCTGTGTGGCGAGCTGGACTACCTCACCGGTGATTTCCGGGTGATGAGCAATGAGTTCGTGATGAATAACAACTTCGCTTTCGGCGGGGTCAACACTTCGCTGATCTTCCGTCGCTGGGCCTGATCGTTCAGGCCGTCATCAACCCGGTCAGCAGCTCAGCGAAGGCCTTGGCCATCGCTGAGCTGCCCCGCTCGCGCTGCACCAGCCACACCGCCGAGGTCGCGCCTTCATCGAGCAAGGTGCGGTAGACCACGCCCTCGATGCGCATGCGCTGGAACGAAGCCGGCAACACCGAAACCCCCAACCCTGCCGACACCAGCCCGATGATCGTCATGGCTTCGCCCGCCTCCTGAGCGAAATGCGGGCTGAACCCAGCCTGACGGGCCAGGCTCAGCAACTGCGCGTGCAGCCCGCTGCCGTAACTGCGCGGGAAGAACACGAACGGCTCCTGGGCCAGCGCGGCCATGTGCACACCGTGTTCGGTGCCCTCGGCCAACGGGTGCGACGCATTGATCACTGCCACCAGCGGTTCGCGGAACAGCTCGGTGGCCACCAGGCCGTCCGGCAGCGGCATGGGCCGCATCAGCCCGACCTCGATGGACTCGTCGAACACGCCCTCGGCGACATCGCGGCTGCTCATCTCCTTGAGGTTCAGGTGCACGGCCGGGAAGCGCTGGCGAAACGCATGGATGGCCTTGGGGATTTTCGAGGTGAACGGCGCCGACGAGGTGAAGCCGATCTTCATCTCGCCCAGCTCACCCAACTGCGCGCGGCGCGCCACGTCGGCGGCCTTCTCCACCTGCGCCAGCACTTGGCGAGCCTCTTCCAGGAACAACCGCCCGGCCTCACTGAGTTCGACCCGACGATTGGTACGTTCAAACAGGCGTGCACCCAGTTCCTGTTCCAAGGCCTGGATCTGCTGACTCAGGGGTGGCTGAGAGATGCCCAGCTGCTGGGCCGCGCGGCCAAAGTGCAGCTCTTCGGCAACGGCGATGAAATACCGCAGGTGGCGCAGTTCCATAGTGGGCTCCAGAACAGGTCGATAAACGTCTTAAATAGGTCGAACAATATATTGGATCTAATCATTAGCCAGCTATATGCTTTTTTCATTGCGCCAGAGGTACCCGCCCGTGAAAACTGCTGTATCGCCCCTTCCCGTTGAACCCGAACCTGCCCCGCTGAACGACATCTGGATCGAAAAAGGCACGCCAGCCTTCATGAAGACGGTGCTGGCCCTTTTCAGCGGCGGCTTTGCCACCTTCGCCCTGCTGTATTGCGTGCAACCGATGATGCCGCTGCTGTCGCAGGAGTTCTCGATCAACGCCGCGCAGAGCAGCCTGGTGCTGTCGGTGTCGACCGCCATGCTGGCGTTCGGCTTGCTGATCACCGGGCCGATTTCCGACCGTATCGGGCGCAAGCCGGTGATGGTCTTCGCGCTGGTCTGCGCCGCCTTGTCGACCATGGTCAGCGCGGTGATGCCGACCTGGGAAGGCGTGCTCGCCACCCGGGCGCTGGTCGGCCTGTCGCTGAGCGGCCTGGCGGCAGTGGCGATGACGTACCTGAGCGAGGAGATCCACCCGCAGCACATTGGCCTGGCCATGGGTTTGTACATTGGCGGCAATGCCATCGGGGGTATGAGCGGGCGGTTGATTACCGGTGTGCTGATCGACTTCGTCAGCTGGCACACGGCGATGCTGACCATCGGCGGCCTGGCGCTGATTGCGGCACTGGTGTTCTGGAAGGTACTCCCCGAATCGCGCAATTTCCGCTCCCAGTCGATGAACCCGCGCAGCCTGCTGGACGGCTTCGTCGTGCACTTCAAGGACGCCGGCCTGCCCTGGCTGTTCCTCGAAGCCTTCCTCTTGATGGGAGCCTTCGTCACCCTGTTCAACTACATCGGCTACCGCCTGCTGGCCGGGCCCTATCACATGAACCAGGCGCTGGTCGGCTTGCTGTCGATTGTCTACCTGTCGGGTATCTACAGCTCGGCGCAGGTGGGTGCGCTGGCTGACAAGCTGGGCCGGCGCAAAGTGTTCTGGGCCAGTATCGTAGTCATGGCCGGTGGCCTGTTGATGACCCTGGCCTCGCCACTGGTGCTGATAATCCTCGGCATGCTGGTGTTCACCTTCGGCTTCTTTGGTGCGCATTCGGTGGCCAGCAGCTGGATTGGCCGCAGAGCGCTGAAGGCCAAGGGGCAGGCTTCGTCGCTGTACCTGTTCTGCTACTACGCGGGGTCGAGTGTGGCGGGCACGGCGGGCGGGGTATTCTGGCACCAATGGGGCTGGAATGGGATCGGGCTGTTCATTGGCAGCCTGCTGGCGGTGGCGTTGCTGGTGGCGTTGCACCTGAGCAAGCTGGCGCCGAAGTCAGTGTGAAGCCCATTCGCGGGCAAGCCCGCTCCCACAGGTAATCCACTGCCCTTGAAAACAGTGGAGTATCTGTGGGAGCGGGCTTGCCCGCGAATGAGTCCAGGATCAGTTGATGATCTCAACGATATCCACATCCACCTCACGGCTCATCAGGTGCTTCTCCACCTCACCGGTCAGCTTGACCTTGGTCTTGTCGTTGAACGGCGTCGGTGGCAGGTCTTCATCGTCGATCTCGACGGTGATGGTGCCGGTGTTGTCCTTGAACTCGTACTTGTCGTCGTTGTTGATCTTCTTGGTGACATAACCCTGCAGCACCACCGGTGTGTCATCGGCTGCGTCGTTGGCCGCGGCCACGGTGGTGACCGACTGAGCACCCGGCCCGGTATAGCCGGCGGCCAGCGCAGCAGTGCTGATGAAAGGGGCAAGGATCAATGCGAGATAGCGAGTTTTCATGAGGATCGGGTCCTGTTCCGGTTTCGATGGGACCAGATTAACGACGATCGCTGAATTAAAACTTAATCCAACAAAAAACCGGCCCTGAGGCCGGTTTCCTGTTTGCTGCATCGCATCACTGGTGGTACTGCGCCGACAACTCATGCACGGCGTTGATGAACACGCCGGCGTGCTCCGGGTCGACTTCCGGGGTAATGCCATGGCCGAGGTTGAACACGTGGCCGCTGCCCTTGCCGTAGCTCGCAAGAATACGCGCCACTTCCTGGCGGATGGCCTCGGGCTTGGCGTAGAGCACGGTCGGGTCCATGTTGCCCTGCAGCGCCACCTTGTCGCCGACCCGGCGGCGGGCATCGCCGATGTCGCAAGTCCAGTCCAGGCCCAGGGCGTCGGCACCCGCTTCGGCGATGCTTTCCAGCCACAGGCCGCCGTTCTTGGTGAACAGGATCACCGGCACCTTGCGACCCTCGTGCTCGCGGATCAGGCCACTGACGATCTTGCGCATGTAGGCCAGGGAGAACTCCTGATACGCAGCCGCCGACAGGTTGCCACCCCAGGTGTCGAAGATCTGCACGGCCTGGGCACCGGCCAGAATCTGGCCGTTGAGGTAGCTGGTGACCGACTGGGCCAGCTTGTCCAGCAACAGGTGCAGGGCTTGCGGGTTGTCGTAGGCCATCGCCTTGGTCTTGCGGAAGTCCTTCGACGAGCCGCCTTCGACCATATAGGTGGCCAGGGTCCATGGGCTGCCGGAGAAGCCGATCAGCGGCACACGACCGTTGAGCTCGCGACGGATGGTGCTGACCGCGTCCATGACGTAGCCGAGGTCTTTTTGCGGATCGGGGATCGGCAGGGCTTCGATGTCAGCCGGGGTGCTGATGACCTTCTTGAAACGCGGGCCTTCGCCGGTTTCGAAGTACAGGCCAAGGCCCATCGCGTCAGGGATGGTGAGGATGTCCGAGAACAGGATCGCCGCGTCCAGCGGGTAGCGGTCCAACGGCTGCATCGTGACCTCGCAGGCAAACTGCGGGTTCATGCACAGGCTCATGAAGTCGCCGGCCTTGGCGCGGCTTGCGCGGTATTCCGGCAGGTAGCGGCCGGCTTGGCGCATCATCCACACCGGGGTGACGTCTACGGGTTGCTTGAGCAGTGCACGCAGGAAACGATCGTTCTTCAGGGCAGTCATGTCGGCATCCAGCAAAAAAGTGCGGGCATTTTCTCAGACGCCAGCGCAAAAGGCACGGTCGATACCATGCGTTTTGTCTATTGGGTGCCATAGATCAAGCGATTTTGTATACAAAAAGCTTCGCGGGGCTAGCCCGCTCCCACATGGTCTGTGTCGACTTCTGTGGGAGCGGGCTTGCCCCGCGAATGCGATGGATCAGACTTCGAGGTAGTCCAGGATCCCTTCAGCAGCGGTGCGGCCTTCGAAAATGGCAGTCACCACCAGGTCCGACCCGCGCACCATGTCACCACCGGCGAAGATCTTCGGGTTGCTGGTCTGGTGCTTGAACTTGCCTTGCTCCGGTGCCACCACGCGGCCCTGGCTGTCCATCTGGATACCATGCTGCTCGAACCACGGCGCCGGGCTTGGGCGGAAGCCGAAGGCGATCACCACGGCGTCGGCCGGCAGGATCTCTTCGGAACCCGGGATCGGCTCGGGGCTGCGACGGCCACGGGCATCCGGCTCGCCAAGACGGGTCTCGACCACTTTCACGCCCTCGACCTTGTCTTCGCCGACAATGGCGATCGGCTGGCGGTTGTAGAGGAACTTCACGCCTTCTTCCTTGGCGTTCTTCACCTCTTTGCGCGAGCCCGGCATGTTCGCTTCGTCACGGCGATAGGCACAGGTCACGGCCTTGGCGCCCTGGCGGATCGAGGTACGGTTGCAGTCCATCGCGGTGTCGCCACCACCCAGCACCACGACCTTCTTGCCCTGCATGTCGACGAAATCTTCCGGCGACTTCTCGAAGCCCAGGTTGCGATTGACGTTGGCGATCAGGAAGTCCAGCGCGTCATGCACGCCCGGCAGGTCCTCGCCTGGGAAACCGCCCTTCATGTAGGTGTAGGTGCCCATGCCCATGAACACCGCGTCGTACTCAGCGAGCAGTTGTTCCATGGTGACGTCGGTGCCCACCTCGGTGTTCAGGCGGAACTCGATGCCCATGCCGGTAAAGACTTCGCGGCGGTTGCTCAGCACGGTCTTTTCCAACTTGAACTCTGGGATGCCGAAGGTCAGCAGGCCACCGATCTCGGGGTTCTTGTCGAACACCACCGGGGTCACGCCGGCGCGTACCAGCACATCGGCGCAGCCCAGGCCCGCCGGGCCTGCGCCAATGATGGCGACGCGCTTGCCGGTCGGCTTGACTTTGGACATGTCCGGGCGCCAGCCCATGGCGAACGCGGTGTCGGTGATGTACTTCTCCACCGAGCCGATGGTCACCGCGCCGAAGCCATCGTTCAGGGTGCAGGCACCCTCGCACAGACGGTCCTGCGGGCACACACGGCCGCATACTTCCGGCAGGGTGTTGGTCTGGTGCGACAGCTCCGCCGCGGCCAGGATGTTGCCTTCGGAGACCAGCTTCAACCAGTTGGGGATGAAGTTGTGCACCGGGCACTTCCACTCGCAATACGGGTTACCGCAGCCCAGGCAGCGGTGCGCCTGTTCCACGGACTGGGCAGGCTTGAACGGTTCGTAGATTTCCACGAACTCCTTCTTGCGCTGGCGCAGCAGCTTTTTCTTCGGGTCCTTGCGGCCCACTTCGATGAACTGGAAGTCGTTACTCAGACGTTCAGCCATTTTTCAAAACCTCTTTACCGCAGTTGCCAGCCTCGGGCTGCAAGCTGCAAGACGATCACTTGAGCACGACGGCCCCCGCGTACGGGGCCCGTCACTTGCAGCTGTTTTTACTGCGGGTTGGCACGGGTGCTGGACAGCAGTTGCTTGAGGTTGGCCGCCTTCGGCTTGACCAGCCAGAAGCGCCGCACATAGTCGTCCAGGTTCTCCGAGAGCTCACGCCCCCACGCGCTGCCGGTCTCTTCCACGTATTCGCCAAGGACCCGCGCCAGGTGGCTGCGGTAGGCTTCCATCGCTTCACCACTGATCCGCTGGATTTCCACCAGTTCGTGGTTGAGCTTGTCGACGAAGCTGTTGTCCATGTCGAGCACGTAGGCGAAGCCGCCAGTCATGCCAGAACCGAAGTTGTAACCGGTCTTGCCCAGGACGCAGACAAAGCCACCGGTCATGTATTCACAGCAGTGATCGCCAGTACCCTCGACAACAGCGTGGGCGCCGGAGTTACGCACAGCGAAGCGCTCGCCTGCGGTGCCGGCGGCGAACAGCTTGCCGCCAGTGGCGCCGTACAGGCAGGTGTTGCCGACGATGGCGCTGTGCTGGGTTTCGAACGGACTGCCGGCAGGCGGCACGATGGTGACCTTGCCACCGGTCATGCCTTTGCCGACGTAGTCGTTGGCGTCACCTTCCAGGTGCAGGTTCAGGCCGCCGGCGTTCCACACGCCGAAGCTCTGCCCAGCGGTACCCTTGAAGCGGAAGGTAACTGGCTTGGCGGCCATACCCTGGTTGCCATACAGCTTGGCGATTTCGCCGGAGATGCGCGCGCCGATGGAACGGTCGCAGTTGCAGATGTCCAGGCTGAACTCGCCACCGGCCTGGTCGCGGATCGCCGGCAGGGCCATCTCGACCATCTTCTCGGCCAGCTCGCCCTTGTCGAACGGCGGGTTCTTGTCCACTTCGCAGAACTGCGGCTTGTCCGCCGGAATGTGCGAGCTGCCCAGCAACGGCGACAGGTCAAGGTACTGCTGGCGCTCAGTGTCGCCCGGCAGCACGTCGAGCAGGTCAGTACGCCCGATCAGCTCGCCCAGGCTGCGCACGCCCAGCTTGGCCAGCCATTCGCGGGTTTCTTCAGCGACGAAGGTGAAGAAGTTGATCACCATGTCGACGGTGCCGATGTAGTGATCCTTGCGCAGCTTGTCGTTTTGCGTCGCTACGCCAGTGGCGCAGTTGTTCAGGTGGCAGATGCGCAGGTACTTGCAGCCCAGGGCGATCATCGGCGCGGTGCCGAAGCCGAAGCTCTCGGCGCCGAGGATGGCCGCCTTGATCACGTCCAGGCCGGTTTTCAGGCCACCGTCGGTCTGTACCCGCACCTTGCCGCGCAGGTCGTTGCCGCGCAGGGTCTGGTGGGTTTCGGCCAGGCCCAGTTCCCATGGAGCGCCAGCGTACTTGATCGACGTCAGCGGCGAAGCACCGGTGCCACCGTCGTAACCGGAGATGGTGATCAGGTCGGCATAGGCCTTGGCCACGCCAGCGGCGATGGTGCCAACGCCGGCTTCTGCCACCAGCTTGACCGATACCAGCGCCTGCGGGTTGACCTGCTTGAGGTCGTAGATCAGCTGGGCCAGGTCTTCGATCGAGTAGATGTCGTGGTGCGGTGGTGGCGAGATCAGGGTCACACCTGGCACCGCATAGCGCAGCTTGGCGATCAGGCCGTTGACCTTGCCGCCTGGCAGCTGGCCGCCTTCGCCGGGCTTGGCGCCCTGGGCCACTTTGATCTGCAGCACTTCGGCGTTGACCAGGTATTCCGGGGTCACACCAAAGCGGCCGGTGGCCACCTGCTTGATCTTCGAGCTGCGAATGGTGCCGTAGCGCGACGGGTCTTCACCGCCCTCACCGGAGTTGGAGCGCGCGCCCAGGCGGTTCATCGCCTCGGCCAGGGCTTCGTGAGCCTCTGGCGACAGTGCGCCCAGCGAGATACCGGCGGAGTCGAAGCGCTTGAGAATCGCCTCCAGCGGCTCGATCTGCTCCAGCGGCAGCGCCTCGTCGGCCACTTTCACTTTCAGCAGGTCGCGGATCATCGACACCGGGCGCTGGTCGACCAGCGTGGTGTATTCCTTGAACTTGGCGTAGTCGCCCTGCTGCACGGCAGCCTGCAAGGTGTTGACCACATCCGGGTTGTAGGCGTGATATTCGCCACCGTGGACGAATTTCAGCAGGCCACCTTGCTGGATCGGCTTGCGTGCGCTCCAGGCTTCGGCGGCGAGCAGCTTCTGGTCGCCTTCGAGGTCGACGAAGCGGGCACCCTTGATGCGGCTGGAGACACCCTTGAAGCTCAGGCCAACCACTTCCTCGGCCAGGCCCACGGCTTCGAACAGCTGGGCGCCACGGTACGAGGCAACGGTGGAGATGCCCATCTTCGAAAGGATCTTCAGCAGGCCTTTGGAGATGCCCTTGCGGTAGTACTTGAAGACTTCGTCCAGGTCGCCCAGGACTTCGCCAGTGCGGATCAGGTCGGCCAGCACTTCATAGGCCAGATACGGGTACACGGCCGAGGCGCCGAAGCCCAGCAGCACGGCGAAGTGGTGCGGGTCACGGGCGGTAGCGGTTTCGACCAGGATGTTGCTGTCGCAACGCAGACCCTTTTCGGTCAGGCGGTGGTGCACCGCGCCAACGGCGAACGAGGCGTGCACCGGCAGCTTGCCCGGGGCGATATAGCGGTCGCTGAGTACCAGTTGGGTCTTGCCGGCGCGCACCGCTTCTTCTGCCTGGTCGGCAATGTTGCGGATGGCCGCTTCCAGGCCGATGGCTTCCTCGTAGTTGAGGTCGATCAGCTGGCGGTCGAAGCCTTCGCGTTCCAGGTTCATCAGCGAACGCCACTTGGCGGGCGAGATGACCGGCGAGCTGAGGATCACCCGCGAGGCATGCTCAGGGGATTCCTGGAAGATGTTGCGCTCGGCGCCCAGGCAGATTTCCAGGGACATGACGATCGCTTCGCGCAGCGGGTCGATCGGCGGGTTGGTGACCTGGGCAAACTGCTGGCGGAAGAAGTCGTACGGTGAACGCACGCGCTGCGACAGCACCGCCATCGGCGTGTCGTCACCCATCGAGCCGACCGCTTCCTGGCCCTGCTCGCCGAGTGGACGCAGCACCTGGTCACGCTCCTCGAAGGTGACCTGGAACATCTTCATATACTGCTTGAGCTGGTCGCTGTCGTAGCTGGCAGCGCCCTGGTCGTCGGTCAGCGTCGCCTGGATACGCAGGGCGTGCTGACGCAGCCAGCGCTTGTACGGGTGGCGCGACTTCAGACGGTTGTCGATGGCGTCGGTGTCGAGGATGTGACCGGTCTCGGTGTCGACGGCGAAGATCTGGCCCGGTCCGACACGGCCCTTGGCTACGACTTCTTCAGGCTTGTAGCCCCATACGCCGATTTCCGAGGCGATGGTGATATAGCCATTGGTGGTGGTCACCCAGCGCGCCGGGCGCAGGCCGTTACGGTCGAGCAGGCAGACCGCATGGCGGCCTTCGGTCATGACGATACCGGCCGGGCCGTCCCACGGCTCCATGTGCATGGAGTTGTATTCGTAGAAGGCACGCAGGTCGGCATCCATGGTCTCGACGTTCTGCCAGGCTGGCGGTACCAGCATGCGCACGCCACGGAACAGGTCGATGCCGCCGGTGACCATCAGCTCGAGCATATTGTCCATGCTCGAAGAGTCGGAACCGACGCGGTTGACCAGCGGGCCGAGCTCTTCGAGGTCGGGGATCTGGTCGTTGGCGAACTTGGTGCGACGGGCCATGGCCCAGTTGCGGTTGCCGGTGATGGTGTTGATTTCGCCGTTGTGGGCGAGGAAGCGGAACGGCTGCGCCAGCGGCCATTTCGGCAGGGTGTTGGTGGAGAAGCGCTGGTGGAACACGCAGATAGCGGTTTGCAGACGCTCGTCATCCAGATCCGGATAGAAGGCCGCGAGATCGCGCGGCATCATCAGGCCTTTGTAGATGATGGTCTTGTGCGAGAAGCTGCAGATGTAGTGGTCGCTGTCGTGGGCGTTGGCCACGGACGAACGGCGACGGGCACTGAACAGCTTGATGGCGAATTCCTGATCGCTCAGGCCTTCACCGCCAATGAACACCTGTTCGATCTGCGGCAGGCGCTCCAGCGCCAGGCGACCGAGCACGCTGGTGTCGATAGGGACTTTGCGCCAGCCAACCAGGCTCAGGCCGGCGGCCAGGATTTCGCGGTCCATGTTGGCGCGAGCGGCTTCGGCTTTCACCGGGTCCTGGTTGAAGAACACCATGCCGACGGCGTACTGCTTGGGCAGCTCGACGGCGAAGTGTTCCTGAGCCATGGCACGCAGGAATTGATCAGGCTTCTGCATGAGCAGGCCGCAACCGTCGCCGGTCTTGCCGTCGGCGTTGATGCCGCCACGGTGGGTCATGCAAGTCAAAGCCTGCATGGCGGTTTGCAGAAGGTGGTGGCTCGGTTCGCCCGTCATATGGGCGATCAGGCCAAAACCACAGTTGTCCTTGAATTCTTCGGGATGGTACAGACCTGTTTTCATAGACACTTTCTCACCAGGTTCACCTCTCAACCGGAGGCAAATCTCTTTTTTAACAACCACTTACCATCCACGCCGATCAAATGCCAGCTTTTTTGCGGTGGCCATGGAAAACCATTGTTGCACAGCGACAGCGATACCCACAAATTTTCATGTCTCACCATTGAAAATTTATGTCGCAATTTTGAATGTTTTTGCGCCGTGCGCCGTGATAGCGGCTTGGCTCGAGTCTGAAGCGTTTCAGCCATGACTGCAAGATGGCTTGTGGCCGGCAGCCTGGGACAGAAAAGCCTGCCGCGCTCGGGCGCAGCAGGCTAGACGAAAGTCAGTGTTCGCTCAGCAACTGGGCAGCGGGGTGGTGCCGCCCGGAAGGTAGTCAGCGAGCCGTGGCCAGCTCTTGTTGGACGCTGGCGACGGTACGTGGCCAAGGTTTACCAGCCTGGACCTTCGCTGGCAAGTTCTTGATTGCCGCAACCGCTGCGTCACGGTTGGCAAAACTGCCGTAGGTGACGACGTAGAGCGGCTTGCCCTGCAGGTTTTTCTTGAAGTAGCGATAGTCGCCACCCTGCGCTTTGACGAAGGCCTGGGCCGACGCTTCAGAGCTGGTGCCAAGAATCTGCACCACATAGTTGCCTGGCTTCTGGCCCGAATACCAGCCACCGGTGCTGCCACCTGCGGCCGGCTTGGCAGCGGGCTTGGCCGTAGCCACCTGAGTCGGTGCCGGGGCCGGCTTGGCAGGTGCAACCGGCTTGGCCGGCTGGGTTGCAACCGGCTTCTGCGCAGGCGCTACAGGCTGCACCGGAGCAGTGCTGGTGGTGGCTTGAGCCATGCTTGGCGCCGGGCCAGCCGTCGCGCCTTGCGGTGGCGCGATGGTGGTCACGGTCGGGGGACTGCCAGGCTGCAGCGCGGTGTCACCTGCCGGGCTACCTTCCTCGCCTTCGCCCATGCCAGCAGCCTGGGCCAGTGGCTCACGCATTACCGGCTGCGACTGGCCAACCAAGGGCAGTGGCATCGGCTGCGACGAGCCTGAGAACTCGATGGCCGGGTCTTTCGACTTACCTTCGCCCAGCGGCAACTGTGCCTGGGCGGCTGGTGCGTCAGTTGGCGCCTTGTCGCCTTTCTTCGGCATGAGCACCGCGGCAGCAACAGCGACCACGACCACAGCGGACAGCGCGAGCACGTGTTTCTTAGGCATTTTGAACCCCATGGTTGGTCGCTTGGCCGTGGTACGGCTGGCGATCATGGCTTCGATCAAAGTATCGCGGGCGACCTGGTTGATGTTGCCAGGCCAACCGTCGGAGTTTTCATGGATATCGACGAGCTGCTCACGGGTGAACACCTCGATGCCCCGGCCGGCGCCATCCAGGCGCTGCTCCAGGTACTCGCGGGTCTCTTCCTCGCTGTAGGGGGCGAGTTCGATGACGTGGAAGCGCTCTTCCTCGACATGAATCTCGTCCAACCCGGCGATCAGTGACGGTTCGCCGAACAGGAACACGTGCGGGCGCCCCTCCGGGACACCTGCCGCCAGCTCCAGCAACGCTTGGAGTGCCGACTCGTCAAGTTGTTCCGCATCGTCCACCAGCAAGTAGACTTCTTGGCCGGTCAGTGCAAGCTGCACCACCTTGGACAGAATGGCCTGCACCTCAGGCTGCGCCACTTCCAGCGACTGAGCCACCTGGCTCAGAACACTGGCGGCATCGCTGGCGCCGCGGGCAGACACCACCACGCTCTGCACCGACTGTTTATTGGTGCTGGCCACCAGGGCCTGGCGCAGCAGCGTCTTGCCACTGCCTACTGGCCCCGTGACCACGAGCATCAGCTGGCTGTAACGGGCCAGGTGATGCAGCTGGCCGAGCACAGGCTTGCGCTGGGCGGGGAAGAACTTGAAGCCGGGCACACGCGGCGCGAACGGATCGTGGCTCAACTGGTAGTGGTCGAGAAACGCCTCATCGGCATGCAAACTGGTCATTGCGCTGTCACAACCTCAAAGCTGGGCCACGATCGCGCGGTAATCCGCCGACAACGTGGCCTGAAGAATCTCTTTCGGATAGTCGTCGGTGACCACGGCTTCGCCCATCCGGCGCAGCAGCACCAGGCGCAGTTGCCCATCGATCACCTTTTTATCGACCGCCATGTGCTCCATGAATTGCGCCGGGGTCATTTCCTGTGGTGGCACCACCGGCAAACCTGCATCCTGCAGCAGGCGGATTCCGCGATCGCGCTCGGGCTGGTCGATCCAACCCAAACGCATGGACATTTCCAAGGCCATCACGGTACCCGCTGCCACGGCTTCGCCGTGCAACCAGACACCGTAGCCCATGTGGGTTTCGATGGCATGCCCGAAGGTATGCCCCAGGTTCAGCGTGGCACGCACGCCGGACTCGCGCTCATCGGCGCCAACTACTGCGGCCTTGGCCGCACACGAGCGACGGATCGCTTCGGTCAGCGCTGCCGGTTCAAGGGCGCGCAGCGCCTGAATATTGTCTTCGAGCCAGCCGAGGAAGGGCTCGTCGCAGATCAGACCGTACTTGATCACTTCGGCCAGGCCTGCCGACAGCTCGCGCCCGGGCAGCGTCTTGAGGCTGGTGGTATCAATCAGCACCGCATTGGGCTGATAGAAAGCACCGACCATGTTCTTGCCCAACGGGTGGTTGATGCCGGTCTTGCCACCGACCGAGGAATCCACCTGGGACAGCAGGGTAGTCGGCACCTGGATGAAATCGACACCGCGCTGGTAGCAGGCTGCGGCAAAGCCAGCCATGTCGCCGATCACTCCGCCGCCTAGGGCCACCACGGTGGTACGCCGATCATGGCGGGCGGCGAGCAGGCCATCGAAGATCAGCTGCAGGGTTTCCCAGTTCTTGTAGGCTTCGCCGTCCGGGAGGATCACCGGCAGCACCGAGTAGGCACCGAGGGTCTTGCTCAGGCGTTCGAGATACAGGGGCGCGACGGTCTCGTTGGAAACGATGGCAACCTGCCGGCCAGCAATATGCGGCGCCAGCAGTTCGGGCTGGTCCAGCAGGCCTTCGCCAATGTAGATCGGGTAGCTACGCTCGCCCAGGTCGACCTTTAGTGTCTGCATGTATCCCCACAATGTACTAAGGCGCGGCGTCGGCTGTACGACCCACGCGGTAACGTTGAACCTCGCCTCGGCGCTGGCCGAGAATAGTCCCGGCTTAGCGGGGCGGCAACTGCTGCAAGCGTTCGAGAATATCGAGCACCACCATGCGTGGCGGCCGTTCGTCGGTTTCCACCACCAGGTCGGCGATCTCGCGATAGAGAGGGTCACGCGTTTCCAGCAGGTTGCGCAACGTCGCTTCCGGGTTGGCAGTGCGCAGAAGGGGCCGGTTGCGATCACGCGCGGTACGCCCGACCTGCTGCTCTACCGAGGCATGCAAGTAGATCACCCGCCCGCCGTTGTGCAGCGCCCTGCGATTGGCTTCGCGCATCACCGCCCCGCCACCGGTGGCCACGACCACGCCGTCGAGCTCGCAGAGCTCGGCGATCATCGCCTCCTCACGGTCACGAAAGCCCGGCTCGCCTTCCTTATCGAAGATCCACGGGATGTTGGCGCCGGTTCGCAATTCGATTTCCTTGTCGGAATCTTTGAACAGCAGGCGCAGCTCTTTGGCCAACAGGCGCCCGATGGTGCTTTTTCCAGCGCCCATGGGCCCTACAAGTATCAAATTTCGCACAGAATCAACGACTCACAGCAATCGCCTGGTCACTCATGATACGCGGAGTCAGGAAGACCAGCAGCTCGGATTTTTTCTCTTGTAATGCATCGCGTCGAAACAGCCGCCCAACATACGGCAGATCGCCGAAAAATGGCACCTTGTCGACCACATTGTTTTGCGTGGTCGAGTAGACCCCCCCTATGACGATGGTCTCGCCATCGGCTACCCGGACCTTGGCGTTTACCTCGTTCTTGCGGATCGGCGGCACATCGTTCAAGGCATTGACGAAGTCGGGCTCATCCTTGGTCACCTTGACCGTCATGATGACTTTGCCGTCGGGCGTGATCTGCGGGGTGACTTCCAACGACAACGACGCCTCGCGGAATGCCACCGAGGTAGCGCCGCTTCTTGTCGTTTCCTGGTAGGGCACCTCAGTGCCCTTGAGTATCCGCGCGGTCTCCTTGTCGGCAGTGACCACCTTGGGCTGGGAGATGATTTCCCCATTGCCGGTCTTTTCCATGGCGCTGAGCTCCAAATCAAGCAGCACGCCACCGCGCAACACACCCAGTCCAATGCTGGAACCGGGCCGCTCCACGCCCAGGTCGACGAATGCGTCCTTGCCCAATTGCGGCGCCTCGCCATACAGCCCCTGCCCCCAGCGCACGCCGAGGCTTTTTTCATAGTCGACATTGGCCTCGACAATTCGCGCCTCGATCGCCACCTGTCGCACCGGCACGTCCAGTTGCGCGACCAACTTCCGCAACTCGACGAGCCGATCTTCAGGCTGATGCACCACGAGGGTGTTGGTGCGCGTATCGACACTGAGGCTGCCGCGCCCCGTCAGGATGCCATCGTCGGCCAGTGTTGCCAGCAACAACTCGGCAAGCTCGGAAGCCTCGGCATGGTGTATCGGCAGCAACTCGCGACGCAATGGCTGCAACTGGGCGTCCAGCTCCTGCCCCAGGCGCGCGCCCCGGGATTGCTCGGCCAACTCCGCCGCCGGAGCCACCAGCAGCACATTGCCCTCCTCTCGCCGGGCCAGCCCTTTGCTGCGCAATACCAGTTCCAGCGCCTGGTCCCAAGGGACGTCTTGCAGGCGCAGCGTCACGTTGCCCTGTACCGAGTCGCTGGCGATCAGGTTGATTCCCTCGTAATCGGCCAGCACCTGCAACACCGCGCGCACTTCGACATCCTGGAAGTTCAGCGAAATCGGCTCACCTCGGTATGGCGCTGCCGCCAGCAACGGCATCGGCAACATCGCCACCATCAGCCACGTTATCAACCCTTTCATCGTCGTCCTTGACCTCCCTGTCCACGCCCTTCCTGAGCGTCAGTGTTACCTTGCGTTCGCGCCACATGCCGCCCACGAACAGCCGTTCACACACCTCGACCTGCTGCTCGTCGACATGGACCACCACGCCCTCGTCGCGCCCCAACCGATCACCCGGACGCACACGGTACAAGCGCCCGGCAGATGACAGCAGTGCTTCGAACGCCATGCCGCGCGACAAACTACCGACCATCTCCAACTGAGCCAGTGGAACCCTGGCCAGCCCCTCGCGGACGATGCGGCCAGACCAGGCTGAAAATGGATCGACCGCGGGTGGCAAAACCTCGTCGCGAGCTGGCAGAAGGGCCAGTGAGCTTGGCTCCGGCACAGGTCCATCAGCCTGAAAGGCATTCACCCTAAGCCGCAAACGCAGCAAGCCGGGCCTGTCTATCGCGCTGGCTATCTGTAGGTCACCGGCACGCAGCAGGCGAAGCTGGCCAAGCCATTCGTCCAGCCACATGCGCAGCGTCACATATTGGCCAACCACCTGCACATCCAGAGGGGTTTGCCGAAAACCTGACTGTTTGACTTCATCCAGCACATGAAGCTGTTCGAAGTGCAGCCCGTGCGCATGCCCAGAGGCCGACAACTGGTCGAGCAAATCGCTGAGGTCGCCGCCTGCGGCCAGGCGCCAGCGGCTTTCCTGCAGGTCCTGTGTGGCTTGCCCCAACGCCTCCTGGGTGCCCGCGTGTGCCAGCACCTGCGCGGTTCTGAGCTGTTGCTGCTCGCTCAATGCCCTGTGCCTGGCCTGCTCCACCTGCTGCAACTGCTGCCACTCCGGCCAGCGAATCAGGCAGCCCAGCGCAAGTATCAGGCAAGCCGCCAATACAGGCAGAGCACTGCGCAAGAAGCCCGAGCGAACGACGAAAGCCTGCCAATCCAGGCGGTAAATCAGGTTCACGACCAGGCCGCCGACAGGCGCGCCAGCAGTAGAAACTCATCGCCGGCCGGCAAGCTCTTCATCCGTTTGAGCTCCAGATCGAGCAACACGCCTGAGCGCCCAAGGTCCCGCATGAACTGCGCCAGCACGGCGGCGGAAACGGCGAGCCCGACAATCTGCAGCCGCGCGCCCTCACGTTTCAGTTCGACCACCTGGACCCCTTCGGGCAATGACCGCTCCAGATCGGCGAACAGCGTCGTCAACAGTGCTCGATCGGCGTGCAAAGCGGCCAAGGTGTCAGTTTCAGCTCGCAACGACTCAAGCGTCTGCCGGGTAATTTCAAGCTGGACCAACTGCGCATCCAGGCGATCGACGGCTGCTTGCTGGTTGCTGTTGACCATTGCCTGTTGCTGCGCGCGTTGCCGCGCCAGCTGGTCTATTACCAGCACAACACAAAGCGCAACGATCGCCCCGCCAACCAGCTTCAAACGCAAACGCCTTAGCGCGGCTGAGCGTTGCTGCTCGCGCCACGGCAGCAGATTTACGCGCAGCATCAGAGAAGCTCCCCCAGCGCAAGGGCGCATGCCAACGTCATACCGCTGTCGTGACATTCGAGACCAGCCACAGGCGGCAAAGGTCGGCACGCTACGCTCAAGCGCTTACTCACCATTTGCAGTGAGCCTTGTTCGAACGGCAGCGTACTCGTGACAATCAATTCATCCAGCTGCAGGCCATCGACCAACGATTCATCCAGCCGCTCCAGAGACACTTCGCGCCGTTGGGGCAGCACTGCCTGCGACCAGTAATGCAACGTCGCACTGTCGGACTCTAACCGCAGTAGCGCCGAGCCGCCTGCATGAGGTTGTGGCATGAGCCGTCGCAAGGCGATGCTATCGACCTCCACGGCCACCAGCTCCAGCCCTGCATCATCGAACAACGCCTCGATGGGCTGCAGAACAGACTGCCTACTGGCCGCCACCAGTATGTCCTGAGCGTTGACAGGGCCCTCTGAAGCGCCCAGTACCTGGAAGTCCATGACCAAGTCTTCCAAAGGGAACGGGAACAACTGATCGGCATCAGCCAGCAGCTGCGTTTCCATCTCGCCTTCAGGCTGATCTCTTGGCCACTGACACACTTTGCAGATCACCTGCGACGCCGGCACCGCCACTGCGACCTGCCGCTGGCGACTGCCGCAGTGCCGATAAGCGCTGCGAAGCGCCTGGACGACCCGATCAGGAGACTGCCACCAGTCGCCAGAGGCGAAGGGTTCGAATCGTTCAAGCGCCCAGGCAACCCGCTCGTAGCGCCCTTTGCGCCCCCGCAGTTGCAGCAATCGTATGGAATCGGAGGCAATTTCCACCCCCAGCAGTGAACCGGCATGCTTACCCATGCGTCCAAGCATCGCGACTTCCTTGTGGCAACTGTATACCCGCACCCGCACCAAGGCTGACAGCCAGGCGGTGCGGCGGGCCGCCCGGCCGGTCACCCGGCAGGGCGAAAAATGCTTATAATGCCCAGCGTTTTTCCGTCCGCCGGCTCCGTGCGCAATTCACCCCTCAACCTGGACACCCAAAAGCCTTGATACGCCTGCTGAAGTTCTTCTGGTGGTCTTTAGTCGCAGTCATCTGCGCGCTCGTACTCGGTGTGAGCGGTGCGTTTCTGTATCTTAGCCCCAACCTGCCGTCGGTCGATTCGCTCAGAAGCATCCAGTTGCAGATACCCCTGAGGGTGTACAGCAGCGATGGCAAGCTCATTGCCGAGTTCGGCGAGATGCGCCGCTCGCCGATCCGTTTCGCGGAAATTCCCCCACAATTCATTCAGGCGCTTCTGTCAGCCGAGGACGACAATTTCCTCAACCACTACGGGGTCGACCCGAGCAGCCTGATGCGCGCCGCGACCCAGCTGGTGAAGACTGGTCATATCCAGACCGGCGGCAGCACCATCACCATGCAGGTGGCGAAGAATTTCTTCCTCACCAGCGAGCGCAGTTTTTCGCGCAAGACCAACGAAATCCTGCTGGCCCTGCAGATCGAACGCGAGCTGACCAAGGACGAGATCCTCGAGCTGTACGTGAACAAGATCTACCTGGGTAACCGTGCCTATGGCATCGACGCCGCTGCGCAGGTGTACTACGGCAAGTCGATTCGTGACGTGAGCCTGGCGCAGATGGCGATGATCGCCGGCTTGCCCAAGGCACCGTCGCGCTTCAACCCGCTGGCCAATCCGGTGCGAGCGAAAGAGCGCCGGGACTGGATCCTCGGCCGCATGTACAAGCTCGGCAAAATCGACGAGGCGAGTTATCAGGCCGCCCTGGCCGAGCCGCTCAACGCCAGCTACCACGTGCCGACGCCTGAAGTGAATGCGCCGTACATCGCCGAGATGGCCCGTGCCGAAATGGTCGGCCGCTATGGCAGCGAGGCCTACACCGAAGGCTTCCGCGTCACCACCACGGTACCGAGCGACATGCAGGAAATGGCCAACAAGGCGGTGCTCAATGGCCTGTCCAACTATGACGAGCGCCACGGCTACCGCGGCCCAGCATCACGCTTCCCGGGCAAGACTCAAGCCGCCTGGCTGCAGGAGCTGAGCAAACAACGCACGCTGGGTGGGCTTGAACCGGCCATTGTTACCCACATCGAGAAAACCGGGCTGAAAGTGCTGACCCGTGGCGGCAAGGAAGAAGACGTCGCCTGGGACACCATGAAATGGGCGCGCCCATTCATCAACAACAATGCCCAGGGCCGCGCACCGCAATCGCCGGCAGACGTGGCCCAGGTCGGCGACCTGGTCCGCTTGCAACGCCTGGACGACGGCAAGCTCAAGTTCAGCCAGGTACCTGGCGCACAAAGCGCATTGGTAACCCTGGACCCATCCAACGGCGCCATCCGCGCACTGGTCGGTGGCTTCTCCTTCGAACAGAGCAACTACAACCGCGCCATGCAGGCCAAGCGCCAGCCCGGTTCAAGCTTCAAGCCGTTCATCTACAGCGCTGCGCTGGACAGCGGCTATACCGCTTCCAGCCTGGTCAACGACGCGCCGATCGTATTCGTCGACGAGTACCTGGACAAAGAGTGGCGGCCGAAGAACGACACCAACACCTTCCTCGGCCCGATCCCTATGCGCGAAGCGCTGTACAAGTCGCGCAACCTGGTATCGATCCGCCTGCTGCAGGACATGGGTGTAGGTCGCACCATCGACTACATCGCCAAGTTCGGCTTCAACAAGCAGGACCTGCCGCGCAACCTGTCGCTGGCACTGGGCACCGCGACGCTGACGCCGATGGAAATCGCCACCGGCTGGAGCACCTTCGCCAACGGCGGCTACAAGATCAATCCGTACCTGATCGACCGTATCGAGAGCCGCAGCGGCGAGACGCTGTTCACCGCCAACCCGGCACGCGTGCCGCAAGGCGCCGAAGACCAGGCAGGTCTGGCCGCGCCGGAGCAGCCGATCAGCACGGCGGCAATGCCGGGCGAGGCGCCGTCCGCCTTTGGCCAGATAGCGCCCGCGCCGCAGGCACCGGTGATCGCCGAGCAGATCATCGATGGTCGCACCTCCTATATTCTCACCAGCATGCTGCAGGACGTGATCAAGCGCGGCACCGGGCGCCGAGCGCTGGCCTTGGGCCGTACTGATCTCGCGGGCAAGACCGGCACCACCAACGAGTCCAAGGACGCCTGGTTCTCCGGGTACAACGCCGATTACGTCACCACGGTCTGGGTCGGTTTCGATCAGCCGGAAACCCTGGGACGCCGCGAATACGGCGGCACTGCGGCGCTGCCAATCTGGATGAGCTTCATGGGTGCGGCGCTGAAGGACAAGCCGGCTCATGCACCCGCCGAACCAGAAGGTATCCTTAGCCTGCGGGTAGACCCGGTCAGCGGCCGCGCAGCTTCGCCAAGCACGCCAAATGCCTACTTCGAGCTGTTCAAGGCCGAAGATTCGCCACCGTCGATGGATGAGCTAGGCAACGGCGCAGCACCAGGCAGCCCGCTGCCGGCGGATGAAACGGCGCCGATGGATCTGTTCTGATCAGTTGATCGACAGGCAAACAAAAAGCCCCGACTCTTGCGAGCCGGGGCTTTTTTGTGTCACCTAGGCTTCAATCAGCCGTTGAACACTTCATCCACGCTCTTGAGCGGGTAGTGCTTCGGATACGGCAGGGTCGCCACACCGGATTCGATGGCGGCCTTGGCCACGGCATCGGAAACGACGGTGATCAGACGAGCGTCCAGCGGCTTCGGAATGATGTACTCACGACCGAACTCCAGGCCGTCAACGCCATAGGCTTCGCAGACTTCCTTCGGTACCGGCAGCTTGGCCAGGTCTTTCAGGGCGATGGCGGCGGCGATTTTCATCTCTTCGTTGATGCGCTTGGCGCGAACGTCCAGGGCACCCCGGAAGATGAACGGGAAGCCCAGTACGTTGTTGACCTGGTTCGGGTAGTCGGAACGACCGGTAGCCATGATCACGTCGCTGCGGGTGGCGTGAGCCAGCTCTGGCGAGATTTCCGGGTCCGGGTTCGAGCAGGCGAACACGATCGGGTTGGCCGCCATCGACTTCAGGCCTTCCGGGCTCAGCAGGTTCGGGCCGGACAGGCCAACGAACACGTCGGCACCGTCCAGGGCATCGGCCAGGCTGCGTTTGTCGGTGGCGTGGGCGAACTGGGCCTTGTACTGGTTCAGGTCGTCGCGGCCAGCGTGGATCACGCCGCTGCGGTCGATCATGAAGATGTTCTCGACCTTGGCACCCATGCTGACCAGCAGCTTCATGCAGGAGATCGCGGCAGCGCCGGCGCCCAGGCAGACGATCTTGGCGTCTTCGAGCTTCTTGCCGGCGATTTCCAGGGCATTGATCATGCCGGCGGCGGTAACGATCGCGGTGCCGTGCTGGTCGTCGTGGAAGACCGGAATGTCGCACTGCTCGATCAGCGTGCGCTCGATTTCGAAGCACTCAGGTGCCTTGATGTCTTCGAGGTTGATGCCACCGAAGGTGATCGAGATGCGGCGAACGGTGTCGATGAAAGCTTGTGGGCTTTCCGACTCGACTTCGATGTCGAATACGTCGATACCGGCGAAACGCTTGAACAGAACGCCCTTGCCTTCCATGACCGGCTTGGAAGCCAGTGGGCCGAGGTCACCCAGACCGAGGATGGCGGTGCCATCGGAAATCACTGCGACGAGGTTGCCCTTGCCGGTGTATTTGTAGGCCAGCTCAGGATCACGGCCGATTTCACGCACCGGTTCTGCAACGCCTGGGCTGTAGGCCAGGGCGAGATCACGGGCGGTGGCGGTGGGTTTGGAGAGCTCGACGCTCAGTTTCCCCGGACGAGGTTGAGCGTGATATTCGAGAGCGGCGGTTTTCAGGTCTGACATGGTGGGCATTCCGCTATTTACTGTTCTGACGGACCGCCGAGGATACGCAAAGAGCCGGGGAGCTACAAGACTGGCCGGTCACTTGTGTCAAGGCCTTTAGCCTACGACTTTACGCTATAACACACGGGGGCATTGGAGCCATCAGTGTGTACAATCCAATAGCGAACTGTCTACATCTTTTCAGCCTAAGATGCGCTCCAACATGCTCGGATCGGTCAATGGCAACACCCAGCGTCGCTGCCCCGGTTTCAGCCCACCCTTGCGGGAACGATCCAGCACCCAACCGCGCGCCTCGACCTGGCGTCCTTTGAGGTTATCGAAGAAGCTGGCGGGGAAGTTGCGTTGCAGACGAGCGGGAACCTGCAGTACCACACCGGTATCCAGCTCCAGCCAGACACCACCACGGTTGCGTGAAATGCTCTGGATTTTGCCCTCGATCAGCGCGAACCCTGATTGCCTGAGCTCATCGGCGCGCAGCACAGGGACACTGCGCCAGAGGCCAATGCGCGCCTTGCGCGCCGACTCCTCGGCCTCTTGCTGGCAGGCCACCAAGCGCACATTTGGGGCCACTGCTACCCGATAGCCGAAACCCTCGCTGAGCAGCCGCGCTTCAAGATTGTCGCCATTGCGGGCATAAACATGGGCCAGTGTGCGCCCGTATTTGTCCTTTGACTCGACACCCTGTACCAGCCCGACCCGCCCATCACTGGCTTTGACCAGGGCCTGCAGGCGCCGCTTGGCAGCCTCGGCATAGGGTTCGCTGGTGCGCCCCTTGCGCCCGATTTCCGGCGCATTGATGCCAATCATGCGCACGCTGCGGCCGTCACTCAGGCGCAGCGTGTCGCCATCGACCACCTGGCGCACCGCCACCTGCTGCGGCCGGTCTGGCAGCGGGCAAAATGCCCAGGTCGAGGTTTGCCAGATTGCGCCCACAAAAAAAGCGCCCACAAGGGGCGCCTTTTTCAGCAACAATGCGAAACCCGAAGGGTTCGCCATGCGCATGATTACTTCTTGGTACCGAACATACCGAAGCGATCGGCGAACTTCTGTACGCGACCACCGGTGTCCAGGACTTTCTGCTTACCGGTGTAGAACGGGTGGCAGAGGTTGCAAACGTCGATCGACAGGGTGCTGCCCAGGGTCGAACGGGTTTCGAATTTGTTGCCGCAGCTGCAGGTGACTGCAACAGCTTCGTAGTTCGGATGAATATCGGCTTTCATGGTCACTTCCTCAAGCTGCGTGCCGCCACCCAACACCCATTGTTGAATACCGCACGTAATTAGGCGGCGAATAATACCAGAGCTTCGCATCAACGCAAGTTGTCGCTTGCACCGACCGTCGTCTGCTAGGCTCGCCAGTCTTTGAAACGCCCTGCGAGACCTTCAGCGTGTCCGACGTCATCCTGCGCCTTGCCCTGCCCTCCCCGCTACGTCGCCTGTTCGACTACCGGGCGCCGGCGAGCATGGCGCGCCAGGTGCTCACCCCGGGCATGCGCATTCGCGTGCCGTTCGGCCGCCGCGAAATGATTGGCGTGCTGGTCGAGGTTTGCACCCACAGCGAGGTGCCAGCCGACAAGCTGAAACCGGCCAGCGCCCTGCTCGACCCGGTGTCGCCAGTGCCGGCATCATTGTTCAAGCTGTGCCTGTGGACCGCCCAGTACTATCAGCACAGCCTCGGCGACACCCTGAGCTGGGCGTTGCCGACGCTGCTGCGTCAGGGCGAACCGGCCGAGATGCGTCAGGAACGCTTCTGGCACGTCGCCCCCGATGCGCGTATCGAAGACCCGCGCATCGCTCGCGCACCGCGCCAGCGCGACGCACTCAAGACGCTGGCCCAGCACCCTCACGGCGTTGCCCACAGCCTGCTGAGCAAGCTCAACCTGAACAAGGACAGCCTAGACCTGCTGTTGGCCAAGGACCTGGTTCGTCTCGAAACGCGCCGCCATCTGCCAGCGCAACGCCATGAGCACTGGCTGGCCCAGCCGGAATTGCCGCTCAACGATGAACAGCGCGAGGCCTTCGACGCCGTGCGCGAGGGCTTCGACAGCTTCAACGCCTTCCTCCTGGCCGGCGTCACCGGCAGTGGCAAGACCGAGGTCTACCTGCAGTTGATCCGCGAAACCTTGGAAGCCGGCAAGCAGGCGCTGGTGCTGATCCCCGAGATCAACCTAGGCCCACAGACCCTGGCGCGCTTCGAGCAGCGCTTCAACGCCCGCATCGCCCTGTTGCACTCGGCGGTCAATGACCGCGAACGTCTCGACGCCTGGCTGGCGGCCCGCGATGGCGAGGCCGACATCATCATCGGCACGCGCTCGGCACTGTTCACGCCGATGAAGAATCCTGGCCTGATCATCATCGACGAAGAGCACGACGGCTCCTATAAACAGCAGGAAGGCCTGCGCTACCACGCCCGCGACCTGGCACTGGTGCGCGCGCACCAGGAAAACATCCCGATCCTTCTCGGTTCGGCCACGCCCTCGCTGGAAACCCTGCACAACGCCCTGACCGGTCGCTACCGCCTGCTGCGCATGAACCAGCGCGCTGGCGGCGCACGCCCGCCGCGGATGATGCGCCTGGACGTGAAAAGCCTGCCGCTGGACAGCGGCATCAGCGGCCCCCTGCAGCAAGCCATCCGCCAGACCCTGGAGGCCGGCCAACAGGTGCTGGTGTTCCTCAACCGCCGCGGCTTCGCACCGACCTTGCTGTGCCACGACTGCGGCTGGCTCTCTGAATGCCCGCGCTGCGATGCGCGCATGACCGTGCACCAGCGCTCCGGCGTGCTGCGCTGCCACCACTGCGGTTACGACGAACGCCTACCGCACCAGTGCCCGAAGTGCAATCACGTTGACCTGCGTGCGGTGGGTGCAGGCACCGAGCGGGCCGAGGAACGCCTGAAAGTGCTGTTCCCCGATTACCCGATCTTGCGCGTAGACCGCGACAGCACCGCGCGCAAGGACGCCATGCACAACCTGTTCAACACCATCCAGCGCGGCCAGCCGAGTATCCTGGTTGGCACGCAGATGCTGGCCAAGGGGCACCACTTCCCGCGGGTCACCCTGGTCGCCATTCTCGATGCCGACGGCGGGCTGTTCTCCGGCGATTTCCGCGCCACCGAGCGCATGGCCCAGCTCATCGTGCAAGTGGCTGGGCGCGCCGGGCGGGCCGAAGAGCCCGGCAAGGTGGTGATCCAGACTCACCTGGCCGACCACCCGCTACTGGTGCAACTGACCGAGCAAGGCTACTTCGCGTTCGCCGAGCAGGCCTTGGACGAGCGGCGCGCAGCCGGCCTGCCGCCGTATTCCCACCTCGCCCTGTTGCGTGCCGAGGCGCACAAGCCGGGGCAGGCCGAAGGCTTCCTCGACGAAGCCTGCAGCGCGGCGGAACGCCTGGTGGCCGAGCAGCGCTTGCCCGGCATTGAACTGTTGGGCCCGGTGCCGGCTCCGATGGAGCGCAAGGCCGGGCGCTTCCGTGCCCAACTGTTGATCCAGGCCAACACCCGGGCGCCCTTGCATCGACTGATCAGTGCCTGGTTGCTAGTGTTGGAGCAGCTGCCAAGCGGGCGGCAAGTACGTTGGTCGCTGGATGTCGACCCAGTCGACCTTTATTAAGCTTGCCGGCCAAAGGTTGGCAACCCGGCCTCGGCAACGGATAATGCCCAGTTTTTCCACCTGCGCATCCAGGCGCTCCACCGCGCTAGCGGTCGAAAAGAGATCCCCATGAAAGACACCATTCGCCAGCTGATCCAGCAAGCCCTCACCCAACTCGTCACCGACGGTGTGCTGCCTGAAGGGCTGTCGCCGGCGATCCAGGTGGAAAACGCCCGGGACAAGACCCACGGCGACTTCGCCAGCAACATCGCCATGATGCTGGCCAAGCCGGCCGGCATGAAACCGCGGGACCTCGCCGAAAAACTGATCGACGCCCTGCCATCGAGCAGTGACATCAGCAAGGTCGAGATCGCCGGCCCCGGCTTCCTGAACTTCTTCCAGAACACCGACGCCCTGGCCAATCGCCTGGACGCCGCCCTGGCCGATGGCCACCTGGGCGTACGCAAGGCCGGCCCGTGCGAGAAAGTCGTGATCGACATGTCGGCGCCGAACCTGGCCAAGGAAATGCACGTCGGCCACCTGCGCTCGACCATCATCGGTGACAGCGTCGCGCGCGTGCTGGAGTTCCTCGGTGACAACGTCATTCGCCAGAACCACGTCGGCGACTGGGGCACCCAGTTCGGCATGCTGATGGCCTACCTGCAGGAAAACCCGATCACCAGCGACGAGCTGTCGGACCTGGAAAACTTCTACCGAGCGGCGAAGAAACGCTTCGACGAATCGGAAGAGTTCGCCACCCGTGCCCGCGGCCTGGTGGTCAAGCTGCAGGCCGGCGACCCTGAATGCCTGGCGCTGTGGACGCGCTTCAAGGACATCTCGCTGTCGCACTGCCAGAAGACCTACGAGCTGCTCAACGTCAAGCTGACCATGGCCGACGTGATGGGCGAAAGCGCCTACAACGCCGACCTGGCCAACGTGGTAGCCGACCTCAAGGCCAAGGGCCTGCTGGTTGAGGACCAAGGCGCGCAGTGCGTGTTCCTCGAAGAATTCAAGAACAGCGAAGGCGAACCGCTGCCAGTGATCGTGCAGAAGGCCGATGGCGGCTACCTGTACGCCACCACCGACCTCGCGGCCGTGCGCTACCGCAGCAACGTGCTGCAGGCTGATCGCGCGCTGTACTTCGTCGACCAGCGCCAGGCCCTGCACTTCAACCAGGTGTTCGAAGTGGCGCGCCGCGCTGGCTTCGTCGGCCACCCGATGCAAATGGAGCACATGGGCTTCGGCACCATGAACGGCGCCGATGGCCGCCCGTTCAAGACCCGTGACGGCGGCACCGTGAAGCTGATCGACCTGCTCACCGAGGCCAAAGAGCGCGCCTACGCGCTGGTCAAGGAGAAGAACCCGAGCCTGGCGGAAGACGAACTGCGCAAGATCGGTGAAGTGGTGGGTATCGGCGCGGTGAAATACGCCGACCTGTCCAAACACCGCACCAGCGACTACAGCTTCAACTTCGAGCTGATGCTCAACTTCGAAGGCAATACCGCACCGTACCTGCTGTACGCCTACACCCGTGTGGCCGGTGTGTTCCGTAAGCTGGGCAAGGGCTTCGACGAGGTCGAAGGCAACATCGTCCTGCAGGCTGCCCACGAACAGGACCTGGCTGCCCGCCTGGCGCAGTTCGGCGAAATCCTCAACAACGTCGCCGACAAGGGCACCCCGCACGTACTCTGCACCTACCTGTACGACCTGGCCGGTCTGTTCTCCAGCTTCTACGAGAACTGCCCGATCCTCGCCGCCGAAACTCCGGAACAGCAGCAGAGCCGTTTGCGCCTGGCTGCCTTGACCGGTCGCACCCTCAAACAAGGTCTGGAACTGCTCGGCCTGGAAACCCTGGAGCGCATGTAAGTTGGCAGCCAAGAAAAAACCTGCACCCAAGCGCGGCGCCAGCCGCACCCAGGCACCGGCCAAACAGCCGATCCCCGGCTGGGTGTGGTTGGCGGTTGGCCTGACCGTCGGCGCGTTCATCGTTTTCCTGATGAAGCTCGAACCGGGCGGTGGCGATATCAAGCGCACCAAGCCCGAGCAGCAGAAGCAGGAGAAGGTCGTCGAGGGCAAGTCGACAGCTGCCACCACGCAGCAACCGGTGAAGCCGAAATACGACTTCTACACCCTGCTGCCGGAGTCGGAAGTGATCGTGCCGCCAGAGGCCGTGCCGGAGAAAACACCGCCAGTGCCTGCGCAACCGGTGACCCCGGTGACGCCAGCGGAAGCGGCCAAGATCGATACCGCCCGGGCGCAGGCCGCACTGCTGGGCCAGACCCCCCCACCTGCACCGCCGGTAATCAAGCCTGCGGCGACCACACAGTTCTTCCTTCAGGCCGGTTCGTTCCGCAAGCAGGCCGATGCCGACAAAGTACGCGCGCAGATCATCCTGCTCGGTCAGGCGGTGAAGGTGGAATCGGGTACGGTCAAGGATGAGACCTGGTATCGCGTGTTGGTCGGCCCGTTCAGCAACCGTGAACAGCTGACCGGCGCGCAGAAGCAGCTGGCAGGGGCAGGGTTCAGTAATCTGCTGCTGCAGCAGCGACAGACCCGCCAGTAGTGAAAAAGGCCTTGCCGCTCAGCGCGACAAGGCCTTTTTTGTAGCCTAACGGCGCTCTGCATTGGCTTGAGAAATCTGCCCATTCAGGGTCAAAAAGTCGTACAGCACGCCAAGCAGGAACAGCCCGCCAGTGAAGAAGTAAATGATCGCGGTGATCCATTTGCCCTGATACAGGCGGTGTACGCCAAAAATGCCAAGGAATGTCAGCAGGAGCCAGGCCACGTTGAAATCGAGGCGTCCCGACTGGAAGCGCAGGTCGGCCTCGCGATCCATCGCCGGGATCAGGAACAGGTCGATCAGCCAGCCGATGCCAAGCAGGCCCAGGGTAAAGAACCAGATCGTCCCGGTGATCGGCTTGCCGTAGTAGAAACGGTGCGATCCGGTGAAGCCGAAAATCCACAGCAGGTAGCCGATGACCTTGCTGTGGGTGTCGTGAATCGGTGCACCCTGTTCATAACTGTTCATTCGTAGCCCCTGTGGGTTATCCAAAAATTTTCTAAAAAAAAATGTGACTTTTGCGTGGCACGCCGACGTACGGCAACATGACAATCGACCAACGGATCAAAAATTGATCAAAAAGCTGTTATAAAGTTGCGCGCCAACACTCAAAACCAAAATCAAAACTTCACAAGAGCTTCATCTATGCCGCCTTTGTTCAAGACATGGCTGACCCTCTGTCTATTATTGCCCCTGGCCGCCCACGCCACCAACCGTGAGCAACGTCTTCCCAATGGTTTCACCGGCTATACCACCAATGCCACGGTGAAACACGCCCCCAGCAAGCACAGTGCACTGCGTGCACGCTCAAGCAGCGCTGGCAAGGCTCACAACCTGCCTGTCGCGGCCATGTCGCCGAAGCAGAGCAGCGATGTGCTCAGCCGCGCCGTGAATGTGCTCGGTACACCTTATGTTTGGGGCGGCAGCAGCCCTAAAAAAGGGTTCGACTGCAGCGGGCTGGTTAAATACGCGTTCAACGACGTGGCCGATGTCGACTTGCCGCGCACCTCCAATGCCATGGCCCAGGGCCACGGTGTGAAGGTGCCTAAAAGCGACCTCAAGCCAGGCGATTTGATCTTCTTCAACATCAAGAGCCGCCGGGTCAACCACGTTGCCATCTACTTGGGCAACGACCGCTTCATCCATGCGCCGCGCCGCGGCAAGCGGGTGAGCATCGACAACCTGAGCAAGCCTTACTGGCAGAAGCATTATGTTGTAGCCAAGCGGGTATTGCCGAAGGAGCAGCAGCAACTGGCCCTGGCCAAGCGCTGACCGCACCGAACTGTGGGAGCGGGCTTGCCCCGCGAAGAGGCCAGCCCAGTCAGCCATGTGAATGGCCAGGGCTCTGCCCTGGTTCGCGGGGCAAGCCCGCTCCCACAGGCCGGCGACAGCATTACAAAGGCCCGATCAATCCCCTACCCCGCAACCCCCGCAGTGCCCCCTCCATCGTCCGCATCCCTTCCGCCGCCCCGGCCTGCATCACCGAACACAACTGCGCCATCCGCCCCTCGCGAATCAGATTACGCACCGCAGGCGTCGCCATCAGCACCTCCCTGGCCGCCACCCGCCCGCCGTCCACGCGTTTGACCAGCACCTGTGCGATTACCATCCGCAGCGATTGCGCCAGCATCGCCCGCACCAGCGGCTTTTCCTCGGCGGCAAACACTTCCACCAGCCGGTCAATGCTGCCCGCAGCCGAGCGCGTGTGCACCGTCGCCAGCACCAGATGCCCGGTTTCCGCCGCCCGTAGCGCCAAGCGAATCGTCTCAAGATCACGTAATTCGCCAATCATGATCACATCTGGGTCTTGGCGAAGTGCACTGCGCAACCCTTGCGCAAAGTCGCGGCAATGCCGACCGATCTCGCGCTGGTTGACCAGGCTGCGCTGGCTGCTGTGGATAACTTCGACAGGGTCTTCAAGCGTGACGATGTGCGCAGATCGCTGCCGATTAAGCTGGTCGATCAACGTCGCCAAGGTGCTGGACTTGCCACTGCCAGTAGGTCCACCGACCAGAATCAGGCCATCTGTGCACTGCGCAACAGCACGAAACACTTCTTCAAGGTCGAGTTCGTCAAGAGTGGCGATACGTTTCGGAATCAAGCGCAAGCTTGCTGCCGGGCCCTTCAACTGACGAAACAGATTCAGTCGAAAGCGGCCAAGTGACGGCAGTTCCAACGCCAGATCCTGCTCGTCCCCCCGCGCCCATTGCTGGCGCTGGGTATCGTCAAGCAGCGGCGCCAGGCATTCGGTCAATGCTGCCGGCGACACACTCGGCAGGTCCATGCGGCGCAGCTCGCCATCCACGCGCAGCATCGGTATCTCGCCCGCGGCCAGGTGCAGGTCACTTGCCCCCACATCACTGGCCCGGGTCAACAGGTCGGTCACGTCCATGAGACTCCCCAATAGCCATCAAGCAGGTAGAATGCCGCAGACCCCAGAGCCGACGGCATCGATCCATGTCCACCATAGCAGACAACCTTTCCGCCCTCGCCGCCCGCATCCACAGTGCAGCCCAGGCCGTCGGACGCGACCCGGCCAGCGTTCAGTTGCTGGCGGTGAGCAAGACCAAACCGGCCAGCGCCATCCGCGAAATCCATGCCGCAGGCGTGTGCGATGTCGGCGAGAACTACCTGCAGGAAGCCCTGGGCAAACAGGACGAACTGCGCGACCTGCCCTTGATCTGGCACTTCATCGGCCCCATTCAGTCGAACAAGACCAAAGCCATTGCCGAGCATTTCGACTGGGTGCATTCCGTGGACCGCCTGAAAATTGCCCAACGCCTGTCCGAGCAGCGCCCCCAGGGCCTGCCTCCACTGAACATCTGCTTGCAGGTGAATGTCAGCGATGAGGACAGCAAGTCGGGCTGTGCCCCAGCCGACCTGCCGGCGCTGGCCCATGCCGTGGCGGCGCTGCCCAACCTGCGCCTGCGCGGGCTGATGGCGATCCCCGAACCCAGCGAAGAGCGCGCCAAGCAAGAGGCCGCGTTCGCGACCCTGCGCCAGCTGCAGGAAGGCCTGAATCTAGGCCTGGATACCCTTTCCATGGGCATGAGTCACGACCTGGAAGCTGCGATTGCGCAAGGCGCGACCTGGGTACGTATCGGCACCGCCCTGTTCGGCGCCCGCAACTACGGGCCCGTCTGATTCCATGCTTTACTCACGCTTTCCCTCAAGGACCTGACATGAGCAAGACACATATTGCCTTCATCGGCGCCGGCAACATGGCTGCCAGCCTGATCGGCGGCCTGCGCGCCCAGGGCGTGGACGCCGCGCAGATCCGCGCCAGCGATCCAGGCGCCGAAACCCGCACCCGGGTCCAGGCCGAGCACGGCATCGAGGTGTTCGAAGACAACGCCCAGGCCATCGCCAGGGCCGACGTGATCGTCCTGGCAGTCAAGCCGCAGGTGATGAAGGCCGTCTGCGAGGCCCTGCAGCCGAACCTGCAGGATGGCCAGCTGATCGTCTCGATCGCTGCCGGCATCACCTGTGCCAGCCTGCAGGCTTGGCTCGGCGCTCGCGCCGTGGTGCGCTGCATGCCCAACACCCCGGCGCTGCTGCGCCAGGGCGTGAGTGGCCTGTATGCCACCGCCGAAGTGTCCAGCGCACAGCGCGAGCAGGCCGAGCAGCTGCTGTCGGCTGTCGGCTCCGCGCTGTGGCTGGAGCAGGAGCAACAGCTTGATGCCGTCACCGCCGTTTCCGGCAGCGGACCTGCGTATTTCTTCCTGCTGATCGAAGCCATGACCGCCGCTGGCGAGAAACTGGGCCTGCCACGCGAAACCGCCTCGCAGCTGACCCTGCAGACCGCACTGGGCGCCGCACACATGGCTGTGGCCAGCGATGTCGACGCCGCCGAACTGCGTCGCCGGGTCACCTCGCCCGCCGGCACCACCGAAGCGGCGATCAAGTCGTTCCAGGCCAGCGGTTTCGAAGCCATCGTCGAGAAAGCACTGGCAGCAGCGGCGACGCGTTCCGCCGAGCTGGCCGAGCAATTGGGTAAATAAGGAGTTCCAGATGAATGCACTGTCCGGCGCCACGATCTTCGTGGTGCAAACCCTGGTCAGCCTGTACCTGGTGATCGTCCTGCTGCGCTTCGTACTGCAGTTGGTAAAAGCCAATTTCTACAACCCGCTGTGCCAGTTCGCAGTACGCGCCACCCAGCCACTGCTCAAGCCGATCCGCCGCATCATCCCCAGCGTCGGCGGCCTGGACACCTCCTCGCTGCTGCTGGCGGTAGTCATCCAGGCGCTGCTGATGGGCTTCGTACTGATGGTCACGTACGGCACCTTCGGTGATGTCCTGCACCTGCTGATGTGGGCGATCATTGGCATCACCTCGCTGTTCCTGAAGATCTTCTGGGTGGCGATGATCGTCATGGTGATCGTTTCGTGGGTCGCGCCGAACAGCCACAACCCGGCAGCCGAACTGGCCTACCAGATCAGCGAACCCGTGCTGGCACCCTTCCGCCGCCTGGTGCCGAACCTGGGCGGCATGGACATCTCGCCGATCTTCGCCTTCCTGGCGATCCAGGTAATCCAGTCGTTCGTCATGCCTCCGCTGGCCGCCTACGCCGGCATGCCACAAGAACTGTTCCGCATGATCTGACCCCGCATGCTTCTGGCGGCAAGCCTTTGCTTGCCGCTGGGGGTAGCGCTCTTTAGACTTACGCCTCCGTCAAGCGTGAGCAGGGTCGATGTCCACTGTCCTTCCCGAAGATTCCGTCGGTCTGGTTACACCGCAAACCGCCCAATTCGATGACCCGCTGGCCCTGGCCTGCGGCCGCTCGCTAGCCAGCTACGAGCTGGTCTACGAGACCTATGGCACCCTGAACGCCAGCGCGAGCAATGCCGTGCTGATCTGCCATGCCTTGTCTGGCCATCACCATGCTGCCGGCTACCATGCCACCACCGACCGCAAGCCGGGCTGGTGGGACAGCTGCATCGGCCCGGGCAAGCCTATCGATACCAACCGCTTCTTCGTGGTCAGCCTGAACAACCTCGGCGGCTGCAACGGCAGCACCGGCCCCAGTAGCGTCAACCCGGCCACCGGCAAGCCCTATGGCGCCGACTTCCCAGTATTGACCGTGGTTGACTGGGTGCACAGCCAGGCACGCCTGGCTGATCGGTTGGGCATCAACCAGTGGGCCGCCATCGTCGGCGGCAGCCTCGGCGGCATGCAAGCGCTGCAATGGACCATGACCTACCCAGACCGCGTACGCCATTGCGTCGACATCGCCTCGGCCCCCAAGCTCTCGGCGCAGAACATCGCGTTCAACGAAGTGGCGCGCCAGGCGATCCTTACCGACCCTGAGTTCCACGGCGGCTCGTTCCAGGACCAGGGCGTAATCCCCAAGCGCGGCCTGATGCTGGCCCGCATGGTCGGGCATATCACCTACCTGTCCGACGACTCGATGGGCGAAAAATTCGGCCGCGAGCTCAAGAGCGACAAGCTCAACTACGACTTCCACAGCGTCGAATTCCAGGTCGAGAGCTACCTGCGCTATCAGGGCGAGGAATTTTCCGGCCGCTTCGACGCCAACACTTACCTGCTGATGACCAAGGCGCTGGACTATTTCGACCCGGCTGCGGCCAATGGCGGCGACCTGGCCGCGACCCTGGCCAACGTCACGGCGCACTACTGCATCATGTCGTTCACCACCGACTGGCGCTTCTCGCCGGCCCGCTCGCGCGAAATCGTCGACGCCCTGATGGCCGCACGCAAGAACGTCTGTTACCTGGAGATCGACTCGCCATACGGGCACGATGCCTTCCTGATCCCCACGCCTCGCTACATGCAGGCTTTCGCGAACTACATGAACCGCATCGCCATCTGAGGACAGCATGAGAGCCGATCTGGAAATCATCCACGACTGGATTCCCGCCGGCAGCCGGGTCCTCGACCTGGGCTGCGGCAGCGGCGAGCTGCTGGCTTCGCTGCGTGATCGCAAGCAAGTCACCGGCTACGGCCTGGAGATCGACGCCGACAACATCGCCGCCTGCGTGGCCAAGGGCGTCAACGTCATCGAGCAAGACCTCGACAAAGGTCTGGGTAACTTCGCCAGCAACAGCTTCGACGTGGTGATCATGACCCAGGCCCTGCAGGCCGTGGAGTACCCCGACCGCATCTTGGACGAGATGCTGCGGGTGGGCCGCCAGTGCATCATCACCTTCCCCAACTTCGGCCACTGGCGCTGCCGCTGGTACCTGGCGACTAAAGGCCGCATGCCGGTTTCGGACTTCATGCCGTATACCTGGTACAACACGCCGAACATTCACTTCTGTACCTTCGCCGACTTCGAACAGCTGTGTCACGAACGCCGTGCCAAGGTGCTCGACCGCCTGGCCGTCGACCACTTGCACCGCAATGGATGGGGCGGCCGGCTTTGGCCTAATCTTCTAGGTGAAATCGGTATTTATCGCGTCAGCAGCCCGGGCCTTGCGGAGCACCAACTGGCCGTCTGACGCCCAGCAGAGGAATCGCACCATGCGTCGCCTAGCCCTGTTCCTGTTCAGCCTGTGCCTGGCCCTGCCGGTACTGGCTGCGGATGCCGCCAAACCCGAGCGCAAGGAAGTTTTCGGCGACGTGACGGTGCACTACAGCGCCTTTACCTCGAGCATGCTGCAGCCGGACATCGCTGCCGCTACGGGGCTGACCCGCAGCAAGAACCAGGGGGTACTCAACGTTGCCGTGCTCAAGGCCAACAAACCGGTCATGGCGGTGGTCAGCGGCACGGTGCAGGACCTCACCGGGCGCAGCAACCCGCTGTCGTTCAAGCAAATTACCGATCAAGGGGCGGTGTACTACATCGCCCAGTTCAAGATCGAACAGGCCGAGACACTGACCTTCGACCTGAATGTCGAAACCGGCGGGGTCAGCCATAAACTCAGCTTCAACCAGGAAGTGTTCCCAGGCGAATGATGAATCTCCAGCAACTCGTATTGGCCAGCCACAACGCCGGCAAACTCAAGGAACTCCAGGCCATGCTCGGCGAGTCCGTGCAACTGCGCTCGATCGGCGAGTTCAGCCAGGTAGAACCAGAAGAAACTGGCCTGTCGTTCGTCGAGAACGCCATCCTCAAGGCGCGCAATGCCGCGCGCATTTCCGGCCTGCCTGCGCTGGCCGACGATTCCGGCTTGGCGGTGGATTGCCTCGGCGGCGCGCCGGGCATCTACTCGGCACGCTATGCCGACGGCAAGGGTGATGCAGCGAACAACGCCAAGCTGCTCGAAGCGCTCAAGGATGTACCGCAAGACCAGCGCGGCGCGCAGTTCGTCTGCGTACTGGCACTGGTGCGGCATGCTGACGATCCGCTACCAATCCTCTGTGAAGGCCTGTGGCACGGGCGCATCCTGTTCGCGGCCAGCGGTGAGCATGGCTTCGGCTACGATCCGTTGTTCTGGGTACCTGAGCGCAACTGCTCAAGCGCCGACCTCACCCCTGTGGATAAGAACCAGCTCAGCCATCGCGCCCGCGCCATGGCGCTGCTGCGTCAACGTCTGGGCCTGGCATGATCGCAACGTTGTCCGAAGCCTGCGCGGTGAAGCTCACCAGCCTGCCGCCGCTGGCGCTGTATATCCACATCCCGTGGTGCGTGCGCAAATGCCCCTATTGCGACTTCAATTCCCACGCTGCCGGTCCTGAGTTGCCGGAAGAAGCCTACGTCGATGCCTTGCTGACCGACCTCGACCAGGAGCTGGCAGCAGTGCAGGGCCGGCCTATCTCGTCGATCTTCTTCGGCGGTGGCACCCCGAGTCTGTTCAGCGCCAACGCGCTCGGCAGGCTGCTGCGTGGCGTGGAGCAACGCATTCCGTTTGCCCCGGATATCGAGATCACCCTCGAAGCCAACCCCGGAACGTTCGAGCAGGACAAGTTCAAGGCTTACCGGCAAACAGGCATCAACCGCCTGTCGATCGGCGTGCAGAGCTTCCAGCCAGCCAAGCTCGAAGCACTGGGCCGCATCCACAATGGCGACGAGGCGATCCGCGCCGCTGGCATGGCTCGTGCGGCCGGCTTCGACAACTTCAACATGGACCTGATGCACGGCCTGCCCGACCAATCACTGGATGACGCGCTGGGCGACCTGCGCCAGGCCATCGACCTGGGCCCGACCCACCTGTCCTGGTACCAGCTGACGGTGGAGCCGAACACGGTGTTCTGGAACCAGCCGCCGGAGCTGCCGGAGGACGACATCCTCTGGGACATCCAGGAGGCCGGCCAGGCGCTGATGGCCGCGAACGGCTTCAAGCAGTACGAAGTTTCAGCCTATGCCCAGGCTGACCGCGCCGCCAGGCACAACCTCAACTACTGGCGCTTTGGTGATTTCATCGGCATCGGTGCCGGTGCACACGGCAAGCTGAGCTTTGCCGATGGCCGCATCCTGCGCACCTGGAAAACCCGGCTGCCCAAGGACTACCTGAACCTGGCCAAACCGTTCAAGGCGGGCGAGAAGCTGCTGCCGGTCGAAGAGCTGCCGTTCGAATTCCTGATGAATGCATTGCGCCTGACCGATGGCGTGGAAGCCGAGCTGTTCAGCCAACGTACCGGTCTGCCACTGGCGCAACTGGCCGAGGCCAGGCGCGCTGCCGAACAAAAGGGCCTTTTGCAGGTCGAACCGGATCGACTGGTGGCCACGCCGCGCGGCCAATTGTTCCTCAATGACCTGCTGCAGTATTTCTTGACCTAAGGATGACCCATGGATCTGGTACTCGATCTGCTGGCGACGGTTTCCCGCTGGAGCCGTAGCAACCTGTCTGAGATTTCCCTCGCCCTGGTAGGCTGCCTGCTGGTGCTGTTTGGCACCGATATCAAGGGCTGGGTCGAGCAACGCCTCGGCGGCCTGGCAGGCGCGTTGCGCGTTCCGTTCATGGCGGCGCTGGTGATGATCGGTAGTGGTGCGGCGCTGATCTATGCCACGCCGTGGGTGGTGAAGGGACTGGGGCAGTTCAACAACTATGCGTTGGCGCCGGTGCTGTTGGTGGTGCTGGTGTTGATTGGCGTGGTGGCCGATCGGCGGGGATGAGTTTGCTAAAAGCTGCCCCGGAGAACCAGGGCAGCTCTACCACTCGGCTATCCTTTAAGGGGAATCGTCGAAGTGATCACGCATGAAGTCTCTCGCGGACTTGAGTACAAACAAGATCCGGATGAGCTTCCATACGCGGCTCAGCGCATCAAGCAAACGCTTCATATGCCTTGGCCTCCGTGTTGGCGGGCCAATCTTCCAGCATCTAACCGGCGCTTCGATGCCTTCGAAAACTGTGTGGGGAGTCTTCGGTGAAGTGGCCAGGTCAATGGCCCTTCGAACAATTCGCCGGCACGGTTCTCAGGCCGCGTCGAAGGGGCCGGAAAGCAGAATTCTTAGCCTACCCGGCCCATCACCGAAATCATCCACACAGGAGCAGCGCGATGATACTTGGTACATCCATTGGAAGCTGTTAACCGCTGCGACACACTTGATGCTGGATATTTCTTGTCATTGACCCACCGCCTCGAGCTGAATATGATCCCCTGACTGTGTGGGGGTTTTCGGTGAAATCCCGGAGCGAAGGATACTCAGTCCTGTCGCTCACACAAAAAAACCGCTCTTTTTAGAGCGGTTTTTTTCGCCTGCATTTCTTCAAGCCCAACATCGAGAGGCTGTCTCAGCCAATCAATCCACCTTCTCGAACTTCAAATCCCACACCCCATGCCCCAACCGCTCGCCGCGGCGTTCGAACTTGGTGATCGGGCGCTCTTCCGGGCGCGGCACATAGGTGCCGTATTCAGCACGGTTGCGATACCCAGGCGCAGCACTCATCACTTCCAGCATGTACTCGGCATAGGGCTCCCAGTCGGTCGCCATGTGGAACACGCCACCTGGTTTCAGCTTGCGCCGTACCAGCTCGGCAAACTCCAGCTGGACGATGCGGCGCTTGTGATGGCGCGCCTTGTGCCATGGGTCGGGGAAGAACAGCATCAAGCGGTCGAGGCTGTTGTCGGCCACGCAGCGGTTGAGCACTTCGATGGCGTCGCAGTCGTACACCCGCAGGTTCTTCAGTCCCTGAGTCAGCACACCGTTGAGCAGCGCCCCGACACCCGGACGGTGCACTTCGACACCGATGAAGTCCTGCTCCGGCGCGGCAGCAGCCATTTCCAGCAGGGAATGGCCCATACCGAAGCCGATCTCGAGGGTGCGCGGTGCCGAACGGCCAAACACCGAATCGTAGTCCACCACGCTGTCAGCCAGCGGCAGGATGTACAGCGGGCCACCCTGGTCCAGGCCACGTTGCTGGCCTTCAGTCATGCGCCCGGCGCGCATCACGAAACTCTTGATGCGGCGGTGTGGGCGCTGGTCGCCGTCGGCGGAGATCGGCGTATCTTGCGAGTCAGTCATCTGGGGCTCTTACTTGATCAGACCATCCAGCGGCGAAGAGGCGCTGGCATAGAGTTTTTTCGGCATGCGCCCGGCGAGGTAGGCCATGCGCCCGGCGAGGATTGCGTGTTTCATGGCTTCGGCCATCAGTACAGGCTGCTGGGCGTGGGCGATGGCCGAGTTCATCAGCACGGCTTCACAGCCCATTTCCATGGCGATGGTGGCGTCGGAAGCAGTACCCACGCCGGCATCGACCAGCACCGGCACCTTGGATTCTTCCAGGATGATCTGCAGGTTGTACGGGTTGCAGATACCCAGACCGGTGCCGATCAGGCCTGCCAGCGGCATGACCGCGATGCAGCCAACTTCGGCCAGCTGACGGGCAATGATCGGGTCGTCGCTGGTGTAGACCATTACGTCGAAACCTTCCTTGACCAACACTTCGGCGGCCTTGAGGGTTTCGATCACATTCGGGAACAGGGTCTTCTGGTCGGCGAGGACTTCCAGTTTGACCAGCGTCCTTTCTTCATGGGACTTGCGACCGTCGAGCAGTTCGCGGGCCAGGCGGCAGGTGCGTACCGCTTCCACCGCGTCGAAGCAGCCTGCGGTGTTCGGCAGGATGGTGTACTTGTCCGGGCACAGCACATCGAGCAAGTTCGGCTCGCCCTTGTTCTGGCTAAGGTTGGTACGGCGTACGGCGACGGTGACGATTTCTGAGCCCGAGGCCTCGGTGGCCAGGCGGGTTTCTTCCATGTCACGGTACTTGCCGGTGCCGACCAGCAGGCGCGACTGGAAGGTACGCCCGGCCAGGATAAAAGGCTTGTCGCTACGAACGTTGCTCATCAAAGTTCCTCTGGAAAAGGTTGCAAGGCTTGCAGGTAAATCGCCAGGCCGGAATCAGCCGCCACCGATGGCGTGGACCACTTCGACCTGGTCGCCGTCGTTCAGCTGCGTGCTGTCGTGCTGGCTGCGCGGCACGATATCCAGGTTGAGTTCCACCGCCACGCGGCGCCCGGTCAGTTCCAGGCGGGTCAGCAGGGCCGCGACGCTTTCGCCAGCGGGCAATTCGTAAGGCTCACCGTTCAGTTGAATGCGCATGCGCACGGCCACCATTGTGCTTTTCGGGCCCGCATTCTAGCGCCGATCAACGCCTTAACCCAAGGGCGGTGCACGCCATTAGTCGCGATAGTGGACCGCTTGGTCAGCCCAGGCGCCAGGCTGCCAGGCCCAGGCACAGCCACCCGGCAAGGAAACACAGGCCGCCGATGGGGGTGATGATGCCGAGTTTTCCAAACCCGCTCAGGGTCAGCATGTACAGGCTACCGGAGAACAAAACGATGCCTATGGCGAACAGACCGCCGGCCCAACCCACCAGACGCCCAGGCAAGTGGGCGGCGAGCAGCGCCACGCCGAAAATCGCCAGGGTATGCACCAACTGGTAGGTCACGCCGGTATGAAAGATCGCCAGGTAATCAGCGCTCAGGCGGTTTTTTAGTCCGTGGGCGGCGAATGCGCCAAGGGCAACACCGGTGAAGCCGAAAAACGCGGCGAGCATCAGGAAGCTGCGAAGCATGGGACGACTCCTTGTATCGGGTCTGTATAATGGCCCGTTCCAACGGTCCGGCCAAGCCATCGCCATGCTGTCATCCCTTATCCGCCGCCTCGCCCGCGCCCTGCTCTGGTTCGCTGCCGGCAGCATCGTCGTGGTGCTGGTGTTCCGCTGGGTACCGCCGCCCGGCACGGCATTGATGGCCGAACGCAAGGTGCAGTCGTGGTTCAGTGGCGAGCCGATCGACCTGCAGCGCGACTGGGAGCCGTGGGGGAACATCTCCGACGAGCTCAAGGTGGCGGTCATCGCTGGCGAGGACCAGAAGTTCGCCAACCATTGGGGCTTCGACATCCCGGCCATCCAGGCGGCGCTGGCCTATAACGAGCGTGGTGGCAGCATCCGGGGCGCCAGCACCCTGACCCAGCAAGTCGCCAAGAACCTGTTCCTGTGGTCGGGGCGCAGCTGGTTTCGCAAGGGGCTGGAGGCCTGGTTCACCGCGTTGATCGAGCTGTTCTGGTCGAAGGAGCGGATCCTCGAGGTCTATCTGAACAGCGCCGAGTGGGGCAAAGGCGTGTTTGGCGCCCAGGCTGCGGCACATTATCACTTCGGCATCGATGCCAGCCGACTGAACCGCCAGCAGGCCGCTCAACTTGCGGCAGTGCTGCCTAGCCCGATCAAGTGGAGCGCCAGTCGGCCTAGTGCCTATGTGGCCAGCCGCGCGGGGTGGATTCGCCGGCAGATGAGCCAGCTGGGTGGGCCGAGCTATCTGATGCAGCTGGATGCTTCGCGTCGGCCTTGATGGCCTCTTCGCGGCTAAAGCCGCTCCCACGGGGACCAGAGCCAGTACACACAAAAAAGCCGCTCACCCATTCAGGGCCAGCGGCTTTTTCAATGCATCCAAACTCGATCAGACCGCAATCAACGCCTTGACCTTGTTCATCGCATTCTTCTCCAGCTGACGAATACGCTCGGCCGAGACGCTGTACTTGTCCGCCAGCTCATGCAGTGTCGCTTTCTCCTCGGCCAGCCAGCGCTGGTAAAGGATGTCGCGGCTGCGCTCGTCCAAGCCCTGCAGGGCTTCATGCAGGTTGCTGGTGGAGTTGTCGCTCCAGTCGGCGTCCTCGAGTTGCACGGCAGGGTCGTAGCGATGGTCTTCCAGATAATGCGCAGGCGACTGGAAGGCGCTGTCGTCGTCCGCTTCGGCAGCCGGGTCGAACGCCATGTCCTGACCGCTCAGGCGGCTTTCCATCTCGCGCACTTCACGCGGCTCGACACCCAGGCTTTCCGCCACGCGATGTACTTCGTCGTTGTTCAGCCAGGCCAGGCGCTTCTTCTGGCTGCGCAGGTTGAAGAACAGCTTGCGCTGGGCCTTGGTGGTGGCCACTTTGACGATGCGCCAGTTGCGCAGGATGAATTCGTGGATTTCAGCCTTGATCCAGTGCACGGCGAACGACACCAGGCGCACACCCATTTCCGGGTTGAAACGCTTGACTGCCTTCATCAGGCCAACGTTGCCTTCCTGGATCAGGTCGGCCTGGGCCAGGCCGTAGCCTGCATAGCTGCGGGCGATATGCACAACGAAACGCAGGTGGGCCATCACCATTTGCCGAGCGGCCTCAAGATCCTGCTCATAATAGAGACGCTCGGCCAGATCACGCTCCTGCTCGACAGTCAGCAGCGGTATGCTGTTGACCGTGTGCACGTAGGCTTCCAGGTTCGCACCGGGTACCAGGGCATAGGCAGGTTGCAACGATGTGGTCATTCAAGAACCTCCGACTTACCAGACTCGTGCCTTGTGAGCACTGCCAACATTGACCTGGAACCAAGGTACAAGTTCCAAAAATGAAAAATTGTCAATGCTGGCACAGAAAAACTATCGAGGCGCAAGCTCGTTCAAGTGACGAGCGACCGCGATCCATGCACCGATATACCCCAACAGTACCGCCCCGATCAAGAGGGACAGACCATCGGATGCTGGCACCCCGCCCAGGGCGAAGTCACTGCCATACAGCCCGGACAGCCCTACCACGGCGTCGTTCAGCCAGTTAAGGCCGAAAGCCAGGATACCCCAGGCCAGCAGGCCCGCACCCAGGCCGTACAAGGCGCCCATGTACAGGAAAGGCCGGCGGACATAGCTGTCGGTACCGCCTACCAGCTTGATGACTTCGATCTCGACACGGCGGTTTTCAATATGTAGACGAATTGTGTTACCGATTACTAACAGCAACGCAGAAATCAGCATGACCGCCAGGCCAAAGACGAAACGATCTCCCAATTTGAGGATCGCCGCCAGGCGTTCCACCCACACCAGGTCGAGCTGGGCATTCTCCACCCGAGGCAACTCGGCCAGGCGCTGGCGCAAAGCTTCCAGGGCCGGCTTATCGACTTCGGTCGGCGTCACCACCACCACGCCAGGCAGCGGGTTATCAGGCAACTCACGCAGGGCCTCGCCCAGGCCAGACTGCTGCTGGAACTCCTCAAGCGCCTGGCCTGGGCTGACGTAAAGGGCATCGGCCACACCGGGCATGCCCTTGATTTCCTCGCGCAACGCCTCGCCTTCCTTACCGCCCGCATCGAGCTTCAAATACAACGAAATCTGCGCCGCGCGCTGCCAGGAGCCGCCCAGCACCTCGACATTTTTCAGCAACAGCGACAGGCCCATGGGCATGCTCAGCGCCACGGCCATCACCAGGCAGGTGAAGAAGCTACCGATCGGCTGTTTACCCAAGCGGCGCAAGCTGTCGGCCAGGCTGGCACGGTGGCTTTCCACCCAGGCATTGAACAGCGTGCGGAAATCCGGGCCGTCGTCATCATGCGCGCCGGGCTTTTTCTTGAGATCTTCGTCGGCGGCCTTGGGCGCGACGCGCTCGGAAACCTTGCGTGTAGGTGTAGTGCTCATTGCCCGGCCTCCCCATCGCCGATCAATCGGCCGCGCTGCAAGGTCAGCATGCGGTGGCGCATGCGCGCGATCAGTGCCAGGTCGTGGCTGGCGATCAGTACCGTGGTGCCCAGGCGGTTGATGTCTTCGAACACACCCATGATTTCCGCAGCCAGGCGCGGGTCGAGGTTACCGGTCGGTTCGTCGGCCAGCAGCAAGGCGGGCTGATGGACGATGGCGCGGGCAATGCCGACCCGTTGTTGCTGACCAGTGGACAGGTCAGCCGGGAACAGGTCGCCCTTGTCGGCCAGCGACACACGCTCCAGCGCCGAATCCACACGCTTGGCAATCTCGGCCTTGGACAGGCCGAGAATCTGCAGCGGCAGTGCGATATTGTTGAAAACGGTTCGATCGAACAACAACTGGTGGTTCTGGAACACCACCCCGATCTGGCGACGCAGAAAGGGGATCTGCGCGTTGCTGATTTGCCCCAGGTCCTGCCCTGCCAGCATCAGCTTGCCGCTGGTCGGGCGCTCCATGGCCAGCAGCAGGCGCAGCAAGGTGCTCTTGCCAGCGCCGGAATGGCCGGTGACGAACAGGAACTCGCCCCGGCGCGCCCGGAAACTCAGCTCATGCAAGCCGACATGGCCGTTGGGGTAGCGCTTGGCAACCTGTTCGAATCGGATCATGGGTGCTCTCGCTCGGCAAACAGCGCTTTGACGAAGGGCTCGGCTTCAAAAGTACGCAGGTCGTCGATGCCTTCACCGACACCAATGAAGCGGATCGGGATATTGAACTGCTTGGCCAGGGCGAAAATCACCCCGCCCTTGGCGGTGCCGTCCAGCTTGGTCAGGGCCAGGCCGGTCAGTTCCACGCTCTGGTTGAAGTACTTGGCCTGGCTGATGGCGTTCTGGCCGGTACCGGCATCGAGCACCAGAAGCACCTCGTGCGGCGCCTCGGCGTCGAGCTTGCCCATGACCCGACGAACCTTTTTCAGTTCTTCCATCAGGTTGTCCTTGGTGTGCAGACGACCGGCAGTATCGGCGATCAGTACATCGGCGCCACGGGCCTTGGCGGCCTGCACGGCATCGAAGATCACCGACGCGGAGTCGGCACCGGTGTGCTGGGCGATTACCGGAATCTGGTTGCGCTCGCCCCAGACCTGCAGCTGCTCGACGGCGGCGGCACGGAAAGTGTCGCCGGCGGCCAGCATGACCTTCTTGCCTTCGAGCTGCAGCTTCTTGGCCAGCTTACCGATAGTAGTGGTCTTGCCGGCGCCGTTCACGCCAACCACGAGGATCACGTAGGGTTTGTTCTGCGCTTCGATTTTCAATGGACGCTCGACCGGGCGCAGCAGCGCGGCCAGTTCTTCCTGCAGCGACTTGTACAGGGCATCGGCGTCGGCCAGCTGTTTGCGGGCAACCTTCTGAGTCAGGTTCTGAACGATGGTCGAGGTCGCTTCCACGCCGACGTCGGCGGTCAGCAAGCGGGTTTCGATCTCGTCGAGCAGGTCGTCGTCGATGACCTTCTTGCCCATGAACAGGCTGGCCATGCCTTCGCCGATGCTGGCGCTGGTCTTCGACAGGCCCTGCTTGAGGCGGGCGAAGAAGCCAGGTTTGGCTTGTTCGGTGGCGGCTGGGGCGGCAGCGACGGAAGTCGGCTCGGGTTCTGGCTCAGGCTCGATCGGTACTGGCGCCACGACTGGGGCTTCGACCACAGGTGCGACAGGCTCTGGCGCCGGGCGCTCGGGGATCGCTGGCGGAGCCATGGGTTCGAGGTCCGGGACCAGCGCGACAGGCTCTTCGGCTACCGGAAGCACCAGGTTGCTGACCGGCGCGGCATGCTCGACTACCGGGGCCGTCTCGACCGGTGCCACTTGCAGTGGCATAGAAGCGACTGGCTCTGGCTCGAGGATCTCGACAACCGGGGGCGGTGTGGGCTGGGCGACCGGCTCCGGTTCAATCAGCGATGGAGCCTCAGGAGCCTGTACGGGTTCGCCAGCCTGTGGCGCCTCGGTAGTAGGTTCCTCGACCGGAGCAGCTGCAGGTTGCTCGACCGTGGGGGCTTCATTCGCGGGCAAGCCCGCTCCCACAGGTTGCTGCGGCTTCTTGCGAAACCAGCTGAACAGGCCTTTTTTCTCGCCAGCCTCGGCCGGCGCTTTTTTGTCGTCGTTGGAACCAAACATGGAAGACGGCTATCTCAGGGTAGCGATGAGCCAGCAGCGGCACATCGGGAATTCTCTAAACGCAGAACAGACTATTTTGAATCCGGCTGGTTCATGCGCAATGTTTTGTCTTGAAGGCCTGCAGGCCAGAACGGCGACAGGCATGGTCGCCAGGCAACCGGATCAGTATCCTAGCACCTCCTGGCCCGCCGACGCTAAACCAGCGGGCCGCCGAACAGGTTGAACACCTTATGAATGCTCTAGCCCGCCGCGCCGCTGGCCTGTTGCTTGGCACGCTGTGCCTGCCACTCGCGGCCTTTGCCGCCGATGTGCAACCCACCCACGAATTTATTCTCGACAACGGCCTGAAAGTGGTCGTACGCGAGGATCACCGTGCGCCGGTGGTGGTTTCGCAGATCTGGTACAAGGTCGGCTCCAGCTACGAGACCCCGGGCCAGACCGGCCTGTCCCACGCCCTGGAGCACATGATGTTCAAGGGCAGCGCCAAGATCGGCCCTGGCGAAGCCTCGCGCATCCTGCGTGACCTGGGCGCGGAAGAAAATGCCTTTACCAGCGACGACTACACCGCGTACTACCAGGTGCTGGCCCGCGATCGCCTGCCGGTGGCCTTGGAGCTTGAAGCCGACCGCCTGGCCAGCCTGCGCTTGCCGGCCGACGAGTTCAGCCGCGAAATCGAGGTGATCAAGGAAGAACGCCGCCTGCGCACCGACGATCAGCCCGGTTCCAAGGCCCTGGAATTGTTCCGCGCCATGGCCTACCCGGCCAGCGGCTACCATACGCCGACCATCGGCTGGATGGCCGACCTCGAACGCATGCAGGTCGAGGAACTGCGCCACTGGTACGAGTCCTGGTATGCACCGAACAACGCCACCCTGGTCGTGGTGGGTGATGTCACCGCCGATGAGGTCAAGGGCCTTGCGCAGAAGTATTTCGGCCCGATCCCCAAACGCCAGATACCGCCGGCCAAGCTGCCGCTGGAACTGGCCGAGCCAGGCCTGCGCAAGCTGACCCTGCACGTGCGCACCCAGCTGCCCAGCCTGATCTACGGTTTCAACGTACCTGGCCTGGCCACTGCCAAGGACCCACGCACCGTGCACGCCCTGCGGCTGATCTCGGCCCTGCTTGACGGCGGCTACAGCGCCCGCCTGCCGGCGCGCCTGGAACGTGGCCAGGAGCTGGTGGCCGGCGCCTCGTCCAGCTACAACGCCTTCACCCGCGGCGACAGCCTGTTCCTGGTTTCGGCCACACCGAACGTGCAGAAACAGAAAACCCTCGCCGAAGTCGAGAAAGGCGTCTGGCAGCTGCTCGACGAACTCAAGACCACGCCACCCAGCGCCGAAGAACTGGAGCGTGTTCGCGCCCAGGTGATCGCAGGGCTGGTCTACGATCGCGACTCCATCAGCAGCCAGGCCACCACCATCGGCCAACTGGAAACGGTCGGCCTGTCCTGGAAGCTGATCGACAGCGAACTGGACGAGCTCAAGCGCGTGACCCCCGCCGACATCCAGAACGCCGCGCGTACTTATTTCACCCGCGAACGGCTGAGCGTTGCCCATGTACTGCCAGAGGAGTCCGCTCATGAGTGATCGCAGCGCACCCCGCTACACCCTGATCGGCGCGGGCCTCATCGCGCTGGTGGTGGCCGTCGCCGCCATCCTCGCCCGCCCCGCCCATTCCGAAGCCGATAGCACAGCGGCCCGACCGGCCAATACCTTGCAGTCGTTGGCCGACCTGGACGGCAAGGCGCCCAGCCGGCGCCAGCTGAACATCCAGAACTGGACCACCGCCGAAGGTGCCCGGGTGCTGTTCGTCGAAGCCCGCGAGCTGCCGATGTTCGACCTGCGCGTGACCTTCGCCGCCGGCAGCAGCCAGGACGGCAACACGCCAGGCCTGGCCACCCTGACCAACGCCATGCTCAACGAGGGCGTGGCCGGCAAGGACGTGACAGCCATTGCCGAAGGCTTCGAGGGCCTCGGCGCGGACTTCGGCAATGGTTCCTACCGCGACATGGCCGTGGCTTCGCTGCGCAGCCTGAGCGTGAAGGACAAGCGCGACCCGGCGCTCAAGCTGTTCGCTGAAGTCACCGGCCAGCCGACGTTCCCGGAAGATGCACTGAAACGCATCAAGAACCAGTTGCTGGCCGGTTTCGAATACGAGAAGCAGAACCCCGGCAAGATCGCCGGCAAGGCGCTGTTCGGCAAACTCTATGGCGACCACCCGTACGGCAAGCCGAGCGACGGCAGCGCCGAGAGCATCCCCGGCATCACCCTGGACCAACTGCGCGCATTCCACGCCAAAGCTTATGCGGCCGGCAACGCGGTAATCGCCCTGGTCGGCGACCTCAGCCGCGAAGAAGCCGAGGCCGTCGCCGCTCAGGTCTCCGCCGCGCTGCCCAAAGGCCCGGCGCTGGCCAAGCCAAGCCAACCGGTCGAGCCGAAAGCGGGTGCCACCCACATCGACTTCCCGTCCAAGCAGACCCACCTGATGCTGGCCGAGCTGGGTATCGACCGCCAGGACCCGGACTGGCCCGCCCTGTCACTGGGCAACCAGATCCTCGGTGGCGGCGCCTTTGGCACCCGCCTGATGAGTGAAGTGCGAGAAAAACGCGGCCTGACCTACGGCGTATACTCGGTGTTCAGCCCGATGCAGGTACGCGGTCCGTTCATGATCAACCTGCAGACGCGTGCCGAAGTCAGCGAGGGCACACTGAAGCTGGTTCAGGGTATTCTTGCCGACTACCTCAAGACTGGCCCCACCCAGCAAGAACTGGATGACGCCAAGCGCGAACTGGCCGGCAGCTTCCCGCTGTCCAATGCCAGTAATGCGAGCATTGTCGGCCAACTGGGCGCCATCGGCTTCTACAATTTGCCGCTGACCTGGCTGGAAGACTTCATGCAGCAGTCCCAGGCGCTGACCGTGGAGCAGGTCAAGGCCGCGATGAACAAGCACCTGGCTGCCGATAAACTGGTGATCGTCACCGTCGGCCCGAACGTGCCGCAGAAGCCGCTGCCAGCCCCCACTGACAAACCCGCCGAGCAACCGCTTGGCGTACCGGAGCATTAATGCCTAGATCCACCCCTCCCGCCCGCCCACAGCAGGGCCAAAGCAAGGGCCAGGGTCACTTGCGCATCATCGCCGGCGAGTGGCGCAGCCGCCGCCTGGCGGTCCCCGAAGGCGACGGCCTGCGGCCGACCACCGACCGCGTGCGGGAAACTGTATTCAACTGGCTAGCGCCTTATATCGAAGGTGCCCGAGTGCTGGATGCCTTCACCGGCAGCGGTGCCCTGGTGCTCGAAGCGTTGTCCCGTGGAGCTGAGGATGCCGTTGCGCTGGACAGCAATGCGGCGGCGATCAGCAACCTGAAGAACAACCTGGAAATCCTCCGTTGCCCGCGCGGGCAGATTCTCCAGACCGACGCCCTGCGCTACTTGCAGGGGCCGGCCAAGCAGCAATTCGACGTGGTGTTCCTCGACCCGCCGTTTCACCAGGACTTGTTGGCCAACACCTGCAACCTGCTGGAGCAGAACCAGTGGCTGCGCGACCAGGCCTGGATCTACACCGAAAGCGAAGCAGCGCCCTCCACCTTGCAACTGCCGGGTAACTGGCGTCTGCACCGAGAGAAGAAGACAGGCCAAGTGCATTACGCACTCTGGCAACGGGGCTGACCGACAGCCCCATCCTTGCTTGCAGACATAAGTAGCGCAGGCGACACCTCTGCTTGATCGAAGCTGCTCCGACCTATGCCAAACGGAGCGCTTTCGATCATGCCCACTACGCCTTCTGCAGCCCTGCAACGGTTCACGCTCGACAACGGCCTGACCGTGTATCTGCGCGAAGACCATCGCTCCTCGCTGGTGACCGCTCAACTTTGGTACCACGTGGGGTCCAGCCAGGAACCGACAGGTCAGTCCGGCCTCTGCCACCTGGTCGAGCACTTGATGTTCGAAGGCAGCAGCAAGCTCGCCCCTGGCGATTACATGAAGGTCATGACGCAACTCGGGGGCGACCCGAATGCATTTACCATGGCTGACGCCACCTGCTTCCCGATAACGCTGCCCGCCAGCCGGCTGGAGGTGGTACTGGAGATCATGGCCGACACCATGGTAACCGCCACACTCGCGGAGCAACCTTTTGCCAGGGAGCTGGACGTGGTCAAGGCCGAGCGGCGCTTGCACGTCGACAATTCGGCCATGGGCCTTGCCCTGGAGCGTGCAGAGATCCTGGCCAACAGCCACAGTCCCTATGCGACGCCCACCATCGGTCACCTTTCAGACCTGCAGCATCTGAACATAGCCAATGTGCGCAGTTGGTATGACGACTGGTATCAGCCAAACAACGCCTCGCTGGTGATCGTTGGGGCAATCGACATGGCGACCTTGAGACCACTGGTCGAGCGCCACTTCGCATCGATACCTGCTGCCAGCCTGCCCGAACGCTGGGCGCCTGTCACCAGCCAGCGCTACAGGCATCGCCGCCAGACCATCGCCTTACCCGGCCTGCCACAAGGGGCGATCCTGTCTTTCAATACGCCCAGCATGGCGACTGCGAGCAACTCGACCCTCACTCATGCGCTGCGGTTGATACCCGAGTTGCTGGCAAACGGCAACAGCTCCCGGTTGTACTTGCGCACAGTGCGAGACAAGGCACTGCTGCTGTCCCTGAAGGCCGATTATGACTACTTGCGGCGGGGCCCCAGCCTGCTGACGCTCGCCCTCTACGCCAACCCCACCAATGCCTCGGCAGAATCGGCTAGCGAAGCTGTCATGCAGGAGATAGAACAACTACGCCATAGCGCCCCCAGCGAGGACGAAGTCAAGCGTGCCAAAACACGCTTGCTCGCGCAGCGGGTCTTCGGGCGTGACAACATTGCCGAACAAGCCAACACCATTGGCCGATACGCTGTAAGTGGCCTCGACCCTGCCATGATCGACCATGAGCGCCAACAGATAGAGGCAATCACCGCTGAGGATATTCGCACGGCGGCGAATCTTTACCTCACGCGCGAGCGCCTGACGATCACCTACCTGCAAGAGGGCAAGGTCCCCTCGACGCTCGCCGAGCGCGCTGCCCAAACCACCGTACACCCCCTGCTCTCACTGCAAGATCTCCAGCGGCCACAGCCCGTTCTGAAGATCCCGACCGTGCAAAGCTGGGAGACTGACGAAGGTGCCCAGGCCAGATTCGTCGCGACGCACGAACTGCCCATGGTCGACCTGGTGCTGAGCTTTGCCGCCGGCAGTCGGCTCGATGGCGACAAACCTGGGCTCGCCGCGCTGACCCTGTCAATGCTCAGCACAGGCACGACACGCCTGGACGCAGGGCAGTTCGCCGAACAGATCGAGCAGTTGGGCGCGGTGTATACGCGGAACATCACCCACGACCGGGCCACTCTCTCATTGCGCTGCTTGTCGGGCGAAGTGCTTGACCAGGCAGTCGAACTGATCATCGACATGGTTGCCCAGCCTTCCCTGAAGGCAGACGAACTTGCCGCGCTCAAAATCCATGCATTGCAAGCCAACCAGCGACGGGAGGCGTCTTCCGTGCTACGCGCCCGCAGGGCAGCCTTTGCCCACGTGTTGGGTGATCATCCCTATGGGTCACCCCTGCACGGCACTGCTGAAGGTATCGCGGCAACCAGTGCGGACGACATCAGGCACTTCCATCAGCGAGCCTATTCAGCCAACAACCTGGAAATCTCTCTGGTCGGCGACCTTTCGCCAACAGCGGCCCAGGCTATTTCCCAGCGAATCTGCAGAGCGCTGCCGCAATCCTGGCTTGCTACCGAACCGCCACCGCTACCGGACTTCAAGCACGCCGATCTGTCCTTGAAGGACACTGGCACCAGCCATGCCATGTTGATGCTCCTGCCAATGGGCGCAAAGCCTACCGATGACGACTACCTGGCCATGGTCTTGGCCAACGATGTGCTGGGGAGCGGCGGCGATGACTCACGCCTGTTCAAGGCATTGCGTCTGAAGCATGGCCTGACTTACACGATTCGCTCGGGGTTCACCAGCGCAGGCTCCTATCTCTACATCGAATGGGATGTGGCTTCCGAATTTTCAGAGGTTTCGCGACAGTTGGTGCGCAACGTACTCGGGGATATCGTGGATGAGGGACCCACTCAGGCTGAACTCGATCTGGTCAAACAGGCGCTGCTGGGAGAGCTGCAACGTAAACTGGCAACCAACCACACACTGGTACGTCTTTTAGCCAAGCTGGCTGAGCAAGGATTACCCGCTGACAACCTTTCCACGTTCGGCGATAGCGTTCTGGCGGTTACGCCTGAAATGGCACGCGTTGCCCTCAAATTGCGCCTGGCGCCTCTGAAAGCAGTGACCGTCACCGTTGGCCCTGAGGTCGAGCAGCAAGCACTGCCGGCCATCGACCAATAGCGCAGATACAGTGGCGGTGTTTCATGGCACTCTAGGCAAGCACACCACGAGTCGCCCAGCATGCCCAGCCCCACCGCCACATTCCGCCCGGCTACCGGGCTGTCCAACCCTCACCTGCAAACCCTGTGGGGCCCGCTGTGGCGCAAGCTGCCGACGCTGGAGCGCAACCGCGAACGGTTGTGGCTGGCCGATGGCGACTTTCTCGACCTCGACTGGCATGGCCCACACCAGCCGGATGCCCCCCTGGTGCTGGTACTGCACGGCCTGACCGGCTCGTCCCATTCGCCCTATGTCAAAGGCTTGCAACAGGCATTGCAAACCCGAGGCTGGGCCAGCGTCGCTGTCAACTGGCGCGGTTGCTCGGGTGAACCCAACCTGCTGGCGCGCAGTTACCATTCCGGCGCCAGCGAAGACCTGGCGGAAGTGGTCGCTCACCTGCGCGCCCAGCGCCCACTGGCGCCCCTGTACGCCGTCGGCTACTCGTTGGGCGGTAATGTGCTGCTCAAGTACCTGGGTGAACGTGGCAGCGCCAGCGAGTTGCAGGCGGCAGTGGCGGTGTCCGTGCCATTTCGCCTGGACCAATGCGCAGACCGCATCGGCCAGGGCTTTTCCAAGGTCTACCAGGCGCATTTCATGCGCGAGATGATGGCCTACGTGGCGGTGAAACAACGCCACTTCCGTGCCCAGGGGCATCAGGAAGGCCTGGCCGCGCTCGACCGTCTGGGGCCGTTGCACAAGTTGCGCACGCTCTGGGATTTCGACGGCAAGGTGACCGCACCGCTCAACGGCTTCGACGACGCGCACGACTACTATCGCCGAGCCTCCAGCCGCTATTACCTCGGTCAGAACCGCACACCGACGCTGATCATCCATTCCACCGATGACCCGTTCGTGTCCGCTCACAGCCTCCCCGCCGCCAGCGAACTGGCGCCACAGACCCATTTTGAACTGCATGAACGAGGCGGCCATGTGGGATTTGTCGAGGGCAGCCTGCGAAACCCGGGTTATTACCTGGAGCGGCGGATTCCGCAATGGCTGGTGGACGGTGCCTGAACCGGCAGGTTAGTCGCCGCAGGCAACCTGATGCCGTGGATCGTTGATCCACTCACTCCACGACCCGGCATACAGCCTGCCCAGCGGATACCCTGCCAGTGCCAGGGCGAACAGGTTATGGCAGGCCGTTACCCCCGATCCGCAATATGCGACCAACTGCTCCGGCGCCCGGCCGGCCAGCTTCTCGGCGAAGCGTTGCTTGAGTTGCTCCTGCGCCAGGAAACGCCCATCGGCGCCGAGGTTGTCGGTAAATGCGGCGCACTGAGCACCTGGAATATGCCCGGCCACCGGGTCGATCGGCTCCACCTCACCACGGAATCGCGGCAATGCACGCGCATCGATCAGGGTCATCTCCGGCTTGCTCAACTGCTTGGCCAGGTGTTCGGCATCGATCAGCAGCCTGGCGTCCGGCTCACCCTGGAATGAACCTTCACGGCGGGCTGGCGCATCCAGGCTCAACGGCAGGTGCGCTGCGTGCCAAGCCTTGAGGCCGCCATCGAGAATGGCCACACCGCTGCGCTTGCCCAGCCAGGCGAGCAACCACCAGGCACGTGCGGCGAAGGCGCCGGGGCCGTCGTCGTACAGCACCACTTCACTGTCGTTGTCCAGCCCCCAGTCACGCAGGCGCTCGACCAGCTTATGCGGATCGGGAAGCGGGTGACGCCCGGTCTTGCCCTTGCTGACCGGCCCACTGAGGTCACGTTCCAAGTCGGCGAAATGCGCCCCGGCGATATGCCCCTCGGCATAGCTGCGTTGGCCGTAATCCACATCCTCCAGGGCAAAACGACAATCTAGGATCACCAGCGTGGGCGAGTCCAGACGCTCGGCCAGCTGCTGCGGGGTGATCAATTGCGCGAGGGGCATGACAATCTCCTGATCGATGGCACGAAGGCCCTGAGCTACTGCTCCAGGGCCTGGTTGAATGGAACATGGAATTCCTGGCACAGGGCATCCACGGCAGTGCGAGCGTTGGCGGTGACGAAGCCGAGTTCCAGCACCAGTACCTGATAGACGCCACGCATGAAGGCTTCTTCACCTAGATGAGCGGAATGCTCCCGCGTGGTACTGAGAAATCGTACCCACGAGGTCAGGACGATCCAGGCATTGATGGTTAGCGATTCGATCTGGGCAGGTGCCATGGCCAGGATTCCGGCCTCGACGAAGCCCCGATAGATGGCTTGGCCCTGGCGCAGGCAGCGTTCGGAAAAGCGTCGGTATCGGGCGGCAAGCTCCGCGTCGCTGTCGAGCAGGTGCTCCAGGTCGCGGTGCAGGAAGCGGTAGTTCCACATCGCGTCGAGCAGCGCCTTGAGGTAGAAACGCTTGTCTTCAACCGTGGGCGCGCGTCCTTGCGGCGGGCGCAGGAAGCTGTCCACTAGCGTTTCGTACTGGCTGAACAACACGGCGATGATCGCCTGCTTGTTGGGGAAGTGGTAGTACAGGTTGCCGGGCGAAATTTCCATGTGCGCGGCAATGTGGTTGGTGCTCACGCTACGCTCGCCCTGCTGGTTGAACAGCTCCAGGCTGTTCTGCACGATGCGCTCTCGGGTCTTCATGCGCGGGGCCATGCTCAGCTCCCAGTCTGCAGGCTTACGGTCATGGCCCATCTTACGGTGTAACACGGCCTGGATGCACCGTTCGCGCCTGCGAAAAAAGTCGTACCATGGTGCCGATTAGAGTATAGGCTCTAGGGAATCTCAGCCCATGCGGGGAGCCGCCGTGACCTCGACCATCGCCTTGCCTCTTGTGCATTCGGACACCGACCTGGTGGCCAGGTTCGCCGCCCAGCGCAAGGCATTTGCAGGCAATCCCATGCCGCCAGCGGCGCAACGCAGACAATGGCTGAAAAGCCTGCGCGAGGCCCTGCTGACGGATCAGCAACGGCTGATCGAGGCGATCGATACGGACTTTGCCGGCCGCAGCGCCGATGAAACCCTGCTGGCCGAGTTGCTGCCTTCGGTTCAGGGCATTCGCCATGCCGAGCACCACCTGCAGCGCTGGATGCGCCCTGCCAGGCGAACCGTGGGCCTGGCCTTCCAGCCTGCCAGCGCGCGCGTGCTGTATCAGCCGCTGGGCGTGGTGGGCATCATCGTGCCGTGGAACTACCCGCTGTTTCTCGCCATCGGCCCTTTGACCTGTGCATTGGCTGCGGGCAACCGGGTCATGCTCAAGCTCAGCGAGGCCACTCCTGCCACCGGTGAAGCACTTAAAGCCCTGCTTGCGCGGGTGTTTCCGGACGATCTGGTCAGCGTGGTACTGGGCGAAGTGGAAGTCGGCCAAGCGTTCGCCAGGCTGCCGTTCGATCACTTGCTGTTCACCGGGGCCACCAGCGTCGGCCGCCAAGTCATGCTGGCCGCGGCGCAAAACCTGACCCCGGTGACCCTGGAGCTGGGTGGTAAATCGCCGGTCATCGTTTCGACCAGCGTACCGCTGGACGCTGCCGCCGAGCGTATCGCCTTCGGCAAGACCCTCAACGCCGGCCAGACCTGCGTCGCTCCCGACTACGTGCTGGTGCCCCGCAATCGCCTGAACGCCTTCAGCGATGCCTACCGCAACGCCGTCCGCCGCCTCTACCCGCGCATCGCCGACAACCCCGACTACAGCGCCATCATCAACCCGAGGCAGCTTCAGCGCCTGCAGCACCTGCTGGACGACGCCCGAAGCAAAGGCGCGCAAGTCATCGACCTGTACCCGGATGAGCCCCGCCAGGGCCGGCGCCTGCCGCCGCAACTGTTGCTGGAGGTGAACGACGGCATGCAGGTGATGCAGGACGAAATCTTCGGCCCACTGCTCCCCGTGGTGCCCTACGACTGCCTCGACGGCGCCCTCGACTACATCAATCAGCGCCCACGCCCCCTGGCCCTGTATTACTTCGGTTACGACCGCGCCGAGCAAGAGCATGTGCTGCACAACAGCCACTCCGGCGGTGTTTGCCTCAATGACACGCTGCTGCATGTGGCCCAGGACGACCTGCCATTTGGCGGCATCGGCCCCTCGGGCATGGGCCATTACCACGGCCATGACGGTTTCCTGACCTTCAGCAAGGCCAAGGCAGTGTTGGCCAAGCAACGCCTGAATGCCGCCCGGTTGATCTACCCGCCGTATGGCAAGGCGTTGCAGCGCCTGGTCTACAAACTGTTCATCCGCTGAGGCCGGGCCATGCAGCGCCGCGATCTACTGCGTTTCAGCCTGGGTGCCAGTGTGTTTCTGGCCAGCGCCAGCCTGGTCGGCTGCAGCCCCCAGGCACCGGCGACTGGCTTTCATCAACTGCGTGATGACGACTTGCCACTGCTACAGGCTCTGATTCCGGTAGTCCTCGCCGGCACCTCGGCCAGCGACGCATTGGTGCTGCACAGCCTCGACGACAAACTGGCGGCGCTGTCCCCGGAAATGCTCAAGCTGACCCGGCAACTGTTCGACGTGCTCAGCCTGCCGCTGACTCGTGGCCCATTGACCGGGGTCTGGGGCGCCTGGGAACACGCCACCGCCGAGCAAGTGTCGGCGTTTCTGCAACGCTGGCAGGACAGCTCGCTGAACCTGCTGCGCATGGGCCATGCCTCGCTGCTGCAACTGCTGCAGATGGCCTGGTACGAGCGCCCGGAAAGCTGGGCCGCCTGCGGCTACCCCGGCCCGCCGAGAATCTGACCGACAACAACAAGAGCATCTTCAATGCCTGTCATCGACCCGTTTCGCCAAGGCCTCGAACGCGGCTGGATCACCCACGACGGCTCCCGCCTGGAACAGGACCTTAGCCTGCAAACCGACATTGCCGTGATCGGCAGCGGCGCGGGCGGCGCCACCAGCGCGCAGATACTCAGCGCCGCAGGCTACAAAGTGCTGCTGATCGAAGAAGGCCCGCTCAAGACCAGCAGCGACTTTCACCTGCTGGAAAACGAGGCCTACGCCAGCCTGTATCAGGAAGGCCTCGGCCGGATGAGCAAGGATGGCGCCATCACCATTCTCCAGGGCCGCGCAGTGGGAGGTACCACGCTGGTCAACTGGACGTCGAGTTTTCGCACACCTGAGCAGACCTTGGCGCACTGGGCTACGGCTCACAGCATCAAAGGCTTGAGCACTGAAGCCCTGCGCCCTTGGTTCGAGCGCATCGAGCAAGACCTGGGCATCAGCCCTTGGGCAGTCCCGCCAAACGCCAACAATGACGTACTGCGCCGCGGCTGCGAGCAGCTCGGTTACCGCTGGGCGGTGATCCCGCGCAATGTACGTGGCTGCTGGAACCTTGGCTATTGCGGCATGGGTTGCCCAGTCAACGCCAAGCAATCGATGCTGGTGACGCGCATTCCCGCCACGCTCGACCACGGCGGCGAGCTGCTTTACCTGGCCCGTGCCGAACGTTTCGCGCACAACGGCGAGCGCATCGAGCATTTGCAATGCCAGGCGCTGGATGCTCAGGGTATTCAGCCCAACGGCCGCAACATCACTGTTCGCGCCCGCCACTACATCCTCGCGGGCGGCGGAATCAATAGCCCCGCCCTATTGCTGCGCTCGAAGGCTCCCGACCCTCACGGGCGCCTGGGCGCGCGGACCTTCCTGCACCTGGTCAATTTCAGCGCGGCACGCTTCGAGGCACGTATCGACCCTTATTACGGCGCGCCACAGTCCATCTATAGCGACCATTTCCAATGGCAAGGCGGCGTCGGCGGCCCGGTCGGCTACAAACTGGAGGTGCCGCCGCTGCACCCGGCCCTGGCCAGCACGTTGCTCGGCGGTACGGGCGCCGACAACGCCCGGCGCATGGCCGAGCTGCCGCACACCCACGTCATGCTGGCGCTGCTGCGCGACGGCTTCCACCCTGAAAGCATTGGCGGGACGGTGCAATTGCGTGGCGATGGCTCGCCAGTGCTCGATTACCCGGTCACCGACTACCTGCGTGACGGCTTGCGCCGGGCTTTTCACAGCATGGCGCAGATCCAGTTCGCCGCCGGCGCCACTCAGGTTACGCCCGTGCACAGCGATGCCAGTGCCGCTACCACGCTGGCGCAGGCCCAGCACCTGATCGACGGTTTGCGTCTGGAGCCGTTTCGCACGCGCTTGGGCAGCGCCCACGTGATGGGCGGCTGCGCCATGGGTGAAGACCCGCGCCAAGCGGTGTGCGACAGTCTGGGCCGCCATCATCAGCTGGAAAATCTGTCGATTCACGACGGTTCGCTGTTCCCCACCAGCATCGGCGCCAACCCGCAGCTGTCGGTGTATGCCATCAGCGCCAAGCTCACCGACGCCCTGCTCGCCCGCCTGGCACACAGTGCATGACAACAAATGCCCGTGCTGTCTATAGTGCCATCAGCCCGCCGCATGACTTGGCCGGGCGCTAGCGCTGCGCTAACATCCGACTCCCCAACGCACTCCAGCCAGGATGACGCGATGAACCGAGTGTTGTACCCGGGTACTTTCGACCCCATTACCAAAGGCCATGGCGATTTGGTAGAGCGCGCCTCGCGGCTGTTCGACCACGTGATCATCGCGGTGGCCGCCAGCCCGAAGAAAAACCCCCTGTTCCCGCTGGAACAACGGGTAGCGCTGGCCCGTGAGGTCACCAAGCACCTGCCCAATGTCGAAGTCATCGGCTTCTCCTCGCTGCTGGCGCACTTCGCCAAGGAAAAGGGCGCCAACGTGTTTCTGCGTGGCCTGCGCGCGGTGTCCGACTTCGAATACGAATTCCAGCTGGCGAACATGAACCGGCAACTGGCGCCCGACGTCGAAAGCCTGTTCCTCACGCCGTCGGAGCGCTATTCGTTCATTTCCTCGACCCTGGTCCGGGAAATCGCAGCCCTGGGCGGCGACATCACCAAGTTCGTCCACCCCGTGGTGGCCGAGGCGCTGACCGAGCGTTTCAAGAAGTAAGCCCGCGCGCTGATTATCGCGCCCGCGTGCACTACGGGCGCGAATGCGGCACAATTGTGCCCATTGCGTTGAACATGCCCGGGCCATGAGCCCCGGCCGGAGCCCCCATGTCCCTGATCATCACCGACGATTGCATCAACTGCGACGTCTGCGAACCCGAGTGCCCGAACGAGGCCATCTCCCAAGGCGAAGAGATCTACGTGATCGACCCGAACCTGTGCACCCAGTGCGTCGGTCATTACGACGAGCCGCAGTGCCAGCAGGTCTGCCCGGTCGACTGCATCCCGCTGGATGAAGCGCACCCGGAAAGCGAAGAACAGCTAATGGCCAAGTACCGCCGGATCACCGGCAAGGACTGAAGGTCAGCGCTGGCAGCGCGGGCAGAACACGCTCGCCCGCTGCCCCAGCTTCACCTCGCGCAAGGCCGTGCCACACAGCTTGCACGGCTGCCCGCCTCGCCCGTACACGAACAATTCCTGCTGGAAGTAGCCCGGCTGCCCGTCACCGCCAATGAAATCACGCAAGGTGGTGCCGCCCTGCTCGATGGCTGCGGCCAGCACACGTTTGATTTCGATGGCCAGCTTCAGGTAGCGAGCCCGAGAAATGCCACCCGCCTCGCGGCGCGGGTCAATGCCGGCGGCAAACAACGCCTCGGTCGCGTAGATATTGCCTACCCCCACCACCACCGCGTTGTCCATGATGAACGGTTTGACCGCCATCGACCGCCCGCGCGACAGCTGGAACAGCCGCTCGCCATCGAACAGGTCGGTCAGCGGCTCTGGCCCAAGGCGCAGCAACAGTTCGTGGTTGAGCGGGTCAAGGCTCCAGAGCATGGCACCGAAGCGACGCGGGTCGGTGTAGCGCAGCATCAGCCCCGATTCCAGCTCGATATCGACGTGCTCATGCTTGGCCGCCGGTAGGCCCAGCTGCACCAGACGCAGGTTGCCCGACATGCCCAGATGACTGATCAAGGTGCCGACTTCGGCGTTGATCAACAAGTACTTGGCGCGCCGCTCGACAGTGACGATCCGCTGCCCGGACAAGCGCACATCCAGGTCCTCGGGGATCGGCCAGCGCAGGCGCCGGTCACGCACCACCACACGGCTGACGCGCTGGCCTTCCAGGTGCGGCGCGATACCGCGCCGGGTCGTTTCGACTTCGGGGAGTTCCGGCATGACTCAGTGCCCGCCCAGCTCGCGAATGTTCTGTTTGAGGTTCTCGAAGTCGTACTCCGACAAACCGATGTAGTCGAGTACCAGCGGGCCGACTGCCTGCCACTCGTGATCGATGCTCTGGTTGCCCAGTACCCGGTACGACGCGCAAATGTGTTCGGCCATCTTCAGTACCGCCAGGAGGTTTTTCAACTGGCTCTGGGCATTGCCCGACGATTCATCGCGAAACACCGCCAGAGCATTGTGGTGGTTGGCGATGGCCGCACTGATGTGCTCAGGCAGGCGCCAGGATTTGGCAGTGAAGTAGCCGACCACCGAATGGTTGGTGTTGAAGGCGCGGTTCTCGGTGTCGACCACGCGGGTTTCGGCATCGGCCTTGGCGTAGGCCTGTTCCAGCACGTCCATGTAATCGGGGAAACGCTTGAGCATCAGCGGTACGCCGCAGTCGTGGAACAACCCAAGCGTGTAGGCCTCGTCCGCAGACTGGATGCCGGTGCGCTTGGCCAGGGTCAGGCAGGTCATGGCCACGTCCTGGGCAGTGTCCCAGAAGCGGTTGAGGGTGACGATAGTCTCGTCGCTCATCTCGCCCTTGATCGACTGGGCGTTGATCAGGTTGATGATCGAACGGCTGCCCAGCAGGTTCACCGCACGCTGGATCGAGCCTATCTTGTTGGACAGGCCGAAGTGCGGTGAGTTGACCAGCTTGAGCAAGGCACCGGAGAGGCCTGGGTCCTGGGAAATCAGCTTGGCGATGGTTTCCAGGTCCGGGTCAGGCATGTACTGCTCGAACTGCAGGTCGACCATGATCTGCGGTTGCGGCGGAATGGTGATGCCTTGCAAGGCTTGCTGGATCTGTTCGGCGCTGAGTTCTTGGGACATGCGTGCACACTCGTTGAGGACGGCTGGATTCTAACCCAGTGATGGCGACGCAGTCCTCGTAGGAGCGGCTTTAGCCGCGAAGCAAGCGACGCGGTGGATGGCACCGGCTGCGCCGGTAATCGCGGCTGAAGTCGCTCCAACTGTCGAGCCTTGCACCGGTGGGAGGGCCAACGCGGTATACTCCCGCTCTTTTTTCCCGGAGCGACGTCATGTCCCTGCCCAGCCTTCGCCTCAAAGCCAATGCCGACCGCCGCCTGCGCGCCGGCCACCTGTGGGTCTACAGCAACGAAGTCGATGTCACCGCGACCCCGCTGCAGGGCTTCCAGGCCGGCCAACAGGCAGTTCTCGAGGCCGCCAATGGCAAGCCGCTGGGCATCGTGGCGCTGAGCCCGAACAACCTGATCTGCGCCCGCCTGCTGTCGCGCGACATCAAGCTGCCGCTGGACAAATCGCTGCTGGTGCACCGCCTCAACGTCGCCCTGTCGCTGCGCGAGCGCCTGTTCGACAAGCCGTGCTATCGCCTGGTCTACGGTGATTCCGACTTGCTGCCGGGCCTTGTGGTCGACCGTTTCTTCGACATCCTCGTGGTCCAACTGGCTTCGGCCACCATGGAGCTGCACAAGGATGACGTGATCGCCGCGCTGGTGCAGGTGCTCAAGCCAAGCGGCATCCTGTTCAAGAACGACTCCGCCGCGCGTGATGCCGAAGGCCTGCAGCGCTACGTCGAGACCGCCTACGGCGAAGTGCCAGACTGGGTTGCGCTGGAAGAAAACGGCGTGAAGTTCGAGGCACCGGTCCGCGAAGGTCAGAAAACCGGCTGGTTCTATGATCACCGCATGAACCGCGCACGCCTGGCACCCTACGTCAAAGGCAAGCGTGTGCTCGACCTGTTCAGCTACATCGGCGGCTGGGGCGTGCAGGCCGGCGCATTCGGCGCCAGCGAGGTGTTCTGCGTGGATGCCTCGGGCTTTGCTCTGGACGGCGTCGAGCGCAACGCCACGCTCAACGGCATCAGCGACAAGTTGACCTGCATCGAAGGCGACGTGTTCGAGGCGTTGCGCGAGTTGAAAGCTGCCGAAGAGCGCTTCGACGTGATCATTGCCGACCCACCCGCCTTCATCAAGCGTAAGAAAGACCTGAAAAACGGTGAAGCGGCTTACCGTCGCCTCAACGAACAGGCCATGCGCATGCTGACCAAGGACGGCATCCTGGTCAGCGCCTCGTGCTCGATGCACCTGCCCGAGGACGACCTGAACAACATCCTGCTGACCAGCGCCCGCCACCTGGACCGCAACCTGCAGATGCTGGAACGCGGCGGTCAGGGCCCGGACCACCCAGTGCACCCGGCCATCGCTGAAACCCGCTATATCAAGAGCATTACCTGCCGGTTGCTGCCCAACAGCTGATCGGGCGGTTACCAAAGCTGCGCCATTTCTGTGGGAGCGGGCTTGCCCCGCGAACACGGGCGAAGCACGTGCCATTTAGCGCGGTGCCTGCTTCGCGGGACTAGCCCGCTCCCACAGGGTATGTGCCGGGTCAGATACCCAGCACGTACGAAGCAATCCCGAAGTAGACCAGCACGCCTGCCGCATCGGCGATCGAGGTCACCAGCGGCCCGCTGGCAGTCGCCGGGTCGAGCTTGAGCTTGGTGAACATGAACGGCAGGCTCATGCCGATCAGGCTGCCCAGCAACACGATGATCAGCATGCTGCTGGCGACGATAATCGCAACATCCGCCCCACCTCGCAGTGCACCCAACGAGGCTACCGCCAGCGCCATGGTGCCGCCCAGCGCAAGAGCAACCCCGCATTCGCGCCCGAGCATGCGCAACCAGTCGCGCATCACCACCTCGCCCGTCGCCAGGCCCCGCACCATCAAGGTCGCCGACTGCGCCCCGGCATTGCCACCGCTGTCTACCAGCAACGGCAGGAAGAACACCAGCACGATGTGCGCGGCTATGGTTTCCTCGAACGCTGCGATTCCCGCACCCGAGAACAGGTTGCCGAACACCAGCAACACCAGCCACAGCACCCGCTTGCGATACAACAGGCTGACGGTGGCCTCTCTGAGGTTACCGATGTGGTTGGTGATGGATGCGCCTTTGTGGAAGTCTTCAGTGACATCCTGGGTGCTCAGGGGTGCGACTTTAGACTGCATGCATGCTGCACAGATTTGTTGCATAACGTTCTCCAGGCGCCAACGCGAGCGCCCGCAGACCTTGACTCAAGCCTTCGGAAGCCCTGGCGGCGGCGCGCTCAGTGCCAATTTGCAGGTTCTGTATGAACTGAAACTGGGAAGGTCCATTGAGTGTGTATCTCGTGAAACCGCACATGCGGCGGGCGGATCATAGTCACCTTGAGTCGGCAGGTCAGCCCCTGAAACGCTATTTGGGAAGCGTCCTACAAAGCACCAGCCATGCGGCGAAGCCACCGCCCAGACACATCTGCATTCCCTCGCCGCGCCAGCGGTGTAGAATCGGGCTATTCATCGCCAGTCATCCCCGGCGGGTTTATGAGCTCTGGTCGAGCACACGGCGATCCCGTGCTGTATTCGGCCCCATCCGTGCCAGTGGCAACCGGCCTGCGGCGCAAAGGACAAGAGAAGCTCACTCCCCTATTTGTGACCTGATTAAGCCGCCAGGAGTGCTTCATGCCTGATTATCGTTCCAAGACTTCCACCCACGGCCGCAACATGGCCGGCGCCCGTGCCCTGTGGCGCGCCACCGGCATGAAGGACGACGATTTCAAGAAACCGATTATCGCCATCGCCAACTCGTTCACCCAGTTCGTCCCGGGCCATGTGCACCTGAAGGACCTGGGCCAACTGGTCGCCCGCGAGATCGAACGCGCCGGTGGCGTGGCCAAAGAGTTCAACACCATTGCGGTCGACGACGGCATCGCCATGGGCCATGACGGCATGCTGTATTCCCTGCCGAGCCGCGAGATCATCGCCGACGCCGTGGAATACATGGTCAACGCCCACTGCGCCGACGCCATCGTGTGCATCTCCAACTGCGACAAGATCACCCCCGGCATGCTGATGGCTGCCCTGCGCCTGAACATCCCGGTGATCTTCGTCTCCGGCGGCCCGATGGAAGCTGGCAAGACCAAGCTCGCCAGCCACGGCCTGGACCTGGTCGACGCGATGGTCATCGCCGCCGACTCTTCGGCCTCCGACGAGAAAGTCGCCGAATACGAGCGCAGCGCCTGCCCGACCTGTGGTTCCTGCTCCGGCATGTTCACCGCCAACTCGATGAACTGCCTGACCGAAGCGCTGGGCCTGGCCCTGCCGGGCAACGGTTCGACCCTGGCCACCCACGCCGACCGCGAGCAGCTGTTCCTCACCGCTGGCCGCACCATCGTCGAGCTGTGCAAGCGCTACTACGGCGAAAACGATGAGTCGGTACTGCCGCGCAGCATCGCCAACTTCAAGGCGTTCGAGAACGCCATGATGCTCGACATCGCCATGGGCGGCTCGACCAACACCATCCTGCACCTGCTGGCGGCAGCCCAGGAAGGCGAAGTGGCGTTCGACCTGCGTGACATCGACCGCCTGTCGCGCAAAGTGCCGCAGCTGTGCAAGGTGGCGCCGAACATCCAGAAGTACCACATGGAAGACGTGCACCGCGCTGGCGGCATTTTCAGCATCCTCGGTTCGCTGGCCCGTGGCGGCCTGCTGCACACCGACCTGCCGACCGTGCACAGCGCCAGCATGGAAGAAGCCATCGCCAAATGGGACATTACCCAGACCGATGACGAAGCCGTGCACACCTTCTTCAAGGCAGGCCCTGCCGGTATCCCGACGCAGACCGCTTTCAGTCAGTCGACCCGTTGGGAAACCCTCGACGACGACCGTGAAAACGGCTGCATCCGCAGCTTCGAGCACGCCTACTCGCAAGAGGGTGGCCTGGCTGTGCTGTACGGCAACATCGCCCTCGATGGCTGCGTGGTGAAAACCGCCGGTGTCGATGAGTCGATTCACGTGTTCGAAGGTAACGCGAAGATCTTCGAAAGCCAGGACAGCGCCGTACGCGGCATCCTCGCCGACGAAGTCAAAGCCGGCGACATCGTCATCATCCGTTACGAAGGCCCGAAAGGCGGCCCGGGCATGCAAGAGATGCTCTACCCGACTTCGTACCTGAAATCCAAAGGCCTGGGCAAAGCCTGCGCCCTGCTCACCGACGGCCGCTTCTCGGGCGGTACCTCCGGCCTGTCGATCGGCCACGCCTCGCCGGAGGCCGCTGCCGGCGGCGCCATCGGCCTGGTGCGTGACGGCGACAAGGTACTGATCGACATCCCCAACCGTTCGATCAACCTGCTGGTCAGCGACGAAGAGCTGGCCGCGCGTCGTGTCGAGCAGGACAAGAAGGGCTGGAAGCCGGTCGAAGTCCGCCCACGCAAGGTGACCACTGCGCTGAAGGCTTACGCCCTGCTGGCGACCAGTGCCGACAAAGGCGCTGTGCGCAACAAGGAAATGCTGGAAGGGCTGTGAGGCCTTGACGGTGTGAATGTAAAACCGGCGCCTTGAGCGCCGGTTTTTTTTCAGCCAAGGAACACCTGAGGATTGACCCCAAAACGTTCGGCCAACGCCCGGATATGACGGACGTTGAGCTTCCGTTTGCCCGAAAGCAGCTGAGAGACGGTTGACTGGCTACCAATCTCCGGCAGATCACGCTGACTCACCCCGTGCTCCGCCATCAGAGAGCGCAGCACCTCGACACCTGAGGCATCAGGAATCGGAAAGTGCTTTTGATCGTAGTCGCTGATCAGGTTGGCGATGACGTACACCATGCTTTCCAGCGGATGGCCTTGATCGTAACCGGTGATTTCCTGAAGTTCGTCAAGAGCCTCGACCAGAACATCATAAGAGGCCTCGTCCTTGGGTGGTGTCAGCAGGGGCGCGACGAAAGACCAGTGGTCGACGGCGCGTTGTACGAGTGCATTCATCTTCAATCCTTCCACTTGTCTTTGTCATATTCGCCGTGGCTAAGCACATGCTTTATGTAGACCTGCTGAGTACCATTTGGCCGAAGCCCCTCTTGTGGGTTACCACACGCATGCAAGCTCCTTGATTCGTTTTTGTAATATTCACGAGACTTACGTCGATTCACAGTGATTGCAAATCCGAATTTTAAGTGCCGCCCATCCCTCTTATTCCTAAATCACCTAAGCAAATTACTTTTAGATATAAATTCGTTTCTTTTCAGCCTGTTAGCATTTCCGTTCGCAATCGCTCATAGAGGCGATGCTTCTTCTGCTTTTTCCTGGAGCTTCAATGAACCTGCCGCTGTCTCTCAACCTGCTGGCGTTCCTGGCCCTGCTGCTGGGCCTGGCGCAAACCCGCCGTACCGACTGGAGCCTGGCCAAGAAGGTCCTGCTCGGCTTGGCATTGGGCGTAGGTTTCGGCCTGGTGCTGCACACCATCTACGGTGCAGGCCACCCGGTGCTCAAAGCCACCATTGGCTGGCTTGACCTGGTCGGCAATGGCTACGTTGGCCTGTTGCAAATGATCGTCATGCCGCTGATCTTCGCCTCGATCCTCAGCGCCGTGGCACGCCTGCATAACGCTTCTTCGCTTGGCCGCATCAGCGTGCTGAGCATCGGTACGCTGCTGCTGACCACCGCCATCGCTGCGCTTATCGGCATCGTTCTGACCAACCTGTTCGGCCTCAGCGCCGAGGGTTTGGTCGCCGGTGTCCAGGAAAGCGCGCGCATGCAGGTCATCCACAGCGATTACGCGGGCAAGGTCGCCGATCTCAATATCCCGCAATTGCTGCTGTCGTTCATCCCCAGCAACCCGGTGGGTGACCTGGCACGGGCCAAGCCGACCTCGATCATCAGCGTGGTGATTTTCGCCGTGTTCGTCGGGCTGGCTGCTTTGCAGCTGATCAAGGACGATACCGAAAAAGGCCAGCGGGCCCTGTCGGCCATCGACACCTTGCAAGCCTGGGTGATGCGCCTGGTACGCGTGGTGATGAAGCTCACCCCGTACGGTGTGTTGGCGTTGATGACCAAGGTCGTGGCCAGCTCCAATATGGATGACATCCTCAAGCTGGGCAGCTTCGTGGTGGTGTCGTACATCGGCCTGGGCCTGATGTTCGTGGTGCACGGCATCATCCTCGCCGCCACCGGCGTCAGTCCGCTGCGCTTTTTCCGCAAAGTTTGGCCGGTGCTGACCTTCGCCTTCACCAGCCGCTCCAGCGCCGCCAGCATCCCGCTGAACATCGAAGCGCAGACCCGCCGCCTGGGCGTGCCGCAGTCGATCGCCAGCTTCAGCGCCTCGTTCGGCACCACCATCGGCCAGAACGGCTGCGCGGGCCTGTACCCGGCAATGCTCGCGGTGATGGTGGCCCCGGCCGTGGGCATCGATACCTTCGACCCGCTGTGGATCGCGACCCTGGTGGCCATCGTCACCCTGAGTTCGGCAGGCGTTGCCGGCGTGGGCGGTGGTGCAACTTTCGCCGCATTGATCGTGCTACCGGCCATGGGCTTGCCGGTGGAGCTGGTGGCGCTACTGATTTCGGTCGAGCCCCTGATCGACATGGGCCGCACCGCGTTGAACGTGAACGGCTCGATGACGGCGGGCGTAGTAACCAGTCAGTTGCTCAAAGAGACTGACAAGGATGTGCTGGCCGGCGATGAGCATGCCGAACTGAGCCATTCCTGAGTGAAGTGGGGCTGCAGGCAGCCCCACTCAATCCATCAGTAACTGGCCCGCAGCGTCAATGTGAGGTTGCGTGGGTCACCATAGAAGTTCGAGCCCCAGGCACTGTCTACCCGCTCGTAGTACTTGCGGTCGAACAGGTTGTTAGCGGTAAGCGTGCTCGACAGGTGCTTGTTGAAGCGGTAACCCACCTGCGCCGTGGCCACGCTGTAGCCGCCCTGAACAAAGTCGACGTCACGCTTGTAGTAGGTTTCGCTGACCACCCGCACCCCGCCGCCCACGTTGAAGCCCGTCAGCGGCCCGTCGCTGAACGCGTAGCGCGTCCACAGGTTGAAGTTGTGCTTGGGCGTGATGCTGATGCCCTGGTAGTTCTCATCGCTCATCGACTTCAGCATCGTGAAGGCGTAGCCGGTGCTGATGCTCCAGTTGTCGGTCAGGTTGCCGGAAAGCTCGGTCTCCCAACCCTGACTGCGCACCTTGGCTTGCGCTTCGTAATAGGCCGTCTGGCTGACTGACTCCGCACGGTTTTCGTCGTAGATCCGGAACAACGCCACGCTGCCGTTCAGCCGGCCGTCGAGAAACTCACGCTTCAAGCCCAGCTCGTATTGCTTGCCTTTGCGCGGGTCGATGGGTTGACCGCCTGCATCGACCTCCGTCTGCGGCTTGAAGATGCTGGTGTAGCTGGCATAGGCCGAAAGCTCCGGAGTGAGCTTGGCCACCAGTGCCGCGTAGGGGATCACCTTGCGGTCGATGTTGGTGTCGGTATTGGAGAAGTCGTCGAAGAACGGGTTGGCGTTGCGCGCCTCGCTGTCGAACCAGGTCACCCGGCTGCCGAGGATCACGTCCAGCCAGTCGGTCGCGCTGATCTTGGTGCGGGCGTAGACCCCGTACTGGTGCGACTTCGACCAGTTGCCGTTGACCATTTCGTAGTCGCGCTTGGGGATATCGATACTGCCAGGGTCGAACACGTTGATATCGAAGTACTCCCCACCGCCGTAGGTGAATTCCTTGTCCAGGTGCTGATATTTAGCACCCAGGGTGAATTCGTGCGTGCGCCCAAACGCCTCCACCGGCAAAGTGACGAAGCTGTCCAGGCCCAGGGTCTTGATGTGCGTGTAGTAGGCATAGGCGACCGCGGAGCTGGCGCCGGTTTCCGGGTCCACCGCGCCGTCGCTCCAGGTAAAGTTGCGTGTGGGCGTTTCGGCATCGCGGTAGGTCAGCGAGGTCTTGAACTGGCCGCCGTTGTCCAGCGCATGGTCGACTTCGAAAAAAGTTTCCCACAAGCGCTCGTCCAGCTCGTTCCACTTGGCGTCGACGAAGGTCGAGCGGCTGACATCGAGCAGCTTGCCACTGGCGTAGGCCGGCAAGCCGAAAGCCGGGGTGGAGTTGTTGCGCTGGTAAGTGCCGCCCAGCGACAGCGTGGTGGCTGGCGAAAGGTCATATTCCAGCCGCCCATAGACCATCGGCCGCTCGTTCTGCGCGTAATCGACGAACGACTGGTTGTTCTCGTAGGCGGTGACGAATCGCCCGCGCAGGCTGCCGTCATCGTTCAGCGGGCCGGTGACATCGACGCTGGAGTGATAACGGTCATAGCTGCCGGCAGACAGTTCGCCTCCCAAGGCAAACTGCCCCAATGCACGTTTACGCACCAGGTTGATGGTGCCACCGGGTTCACCCGCGCCCTGGTACAGCCCGGAAGGGCCACGCAATACTTCGACCCGGTCGAACATCGCCAGGTCGAAGCTGGTGGCCATGTCGCCCTGGCCGGTGCGCTGGGAAACGCCGTCGATCTGCACCTGGTCAACCAGGAACCCACGCATGTAAACGTCGTTCAGGTTGGAGCCGGCGTTGTAGGTTTTGATGGTCGCGCCGGTCACCTGACGCATGGCGTCCTGCAGGCTGTTCATGTTCTGGTCGTCTAGGCGCTGGCGGGTGACCACCGAGACCGATTGGGGAATATCCTTGAGCTTCTGCTCACCCTTGCCGATGGTCAGAGCGCCGCTGGTGTATGACCCACTGCCCTCGGTGGTCGCGCCCAGCAGCTTGCTGTCGATCTTGGTCGCACCCAGTTGCAGCGAGCTGTCACCGGCAGCGCGTGGGCGCTCCAGGGTCACGCTGTCGCCATCGATATAGGCGGGACTCAGCCCGGTACCACCGAGCAGGCGAGCCAGCGCCTGGTCTTGTGGATAACTGCCACTCACCCCTGGCGAGCTGAGCCCACGGGTGAACTCGCCAGGCACCAGCACCTGTACGCGCGTAACTGCACTGAAGGCGGCCAGCGCCGCGTCCAGCGACTGTGCCGGAATATCGAAGCGGTAGACCTGTGCCTGGGTGGCCGCAAAGGCTGGCAGTGGCATGGCCTGAATGCCGCAGCCAAGCGCAATGGCAAGGCCCAGCGCGGTGCGAGTGGCGGTAGTCTGCATGGGTGAAGCTCCCCCGAAATCATCCAAGTGAACGGCGGCGCGGCACTGTCTGAGAGTGCTTATTATTTGCGCCTACCCCATCAAGGACGACGACCTGCAGATAAACCCCGAAACTTTCTGAAAGTTTTTTCGCTCAGCCTTCGCGCAGCACGCGCAAATAGGGCGTGTACTGGTCGGCACGCAGGCCCAGCGTGTGGGTCAGGGCCTTCAGCACAGCCTGTGGCTTGTCGATGTCGAATACCCCCGAGACCTTGCGCTGGCGCAGCTTATCGCCCAGCAACAGTGTCTGGCCCGGCCAGTAGCGGTTCAACTCGGCGACCACATCCGCCAGGGGCTGCTGGCTGAACACCAGTTGCCGCTGGCGCCAGGCAAATGCGCTGGCCGGTTCGAACGGGTGGGTGGCGGCCAACGTGCCTGCCGCGTAATCGACCGCTTGCCCTGGGGTGAGGAAGGCGCTGGCGGCGCCTGAACTGACTTCGACTTTGCCCTCGTCGACCTTCACCCGCGTTTGTCGATCATCCTGGGCAACACTGAAACGGGTACCGACGACGCGCACCCAGCCCTCACCGGAGTGCACCACGAACGGCCGGGCCGGGTCGCGGCTAACCTCGAACCAGGCCTCGCCGCGCAGCAACCTGACCCGCCGCTCGTCTTGCGCCAGATCTACCTGCACAGCGGTGTCGGTATTGAGCTGCAACCGCGAGCCGTCACCAAGCTGGATGCTGCGGGACTCGCCGGTCGCCGTGGCATAGTCGGCTCGCCAGCGGTCAAGCCACGGCGTCTGGCCAATCAGCAGCCCCAGCAACAGCAGCGCCGCGACAGCCCGCGCCGCCAGCGGCCACGTACGGCGCGCCGGTCTGCGCCACTGTGCACGCTGCTGCTCGCGCAGTTGCCTGGCGGGCGCTTGCAGAGCGCCCAGCAGGACGACCACCTCGTCCCAGGCCTGCACCCGCTCCGGCCCCTGGCCTTTCCAGGCGGCGAACGCCTCATGCTCTTCAGGCGTGGCGTCATCCGCCTGCAGGCGGTAATACCAGGCCGTCGCTTCGGCGAACAACTGCTCGCTGTCGGGCATTTCGCTCATCGGGGTTTTCGCATTCTCTGAATCGAAGCTCATGGCCGTGGCATCCGCGCAGGGGCAGCAAGTTGCGCCTTGATGAAGGCACGGCAGTCGAGCAGCGCTCGGCGCAGCTGGTATTCGACGCTGCGCGCGGTGATGTTCATGCGCTCACCGATTTCCCGGTAGCTGCAGCCGTCGACATGATAAAGCAGGAAGATATGCCGGGTCGCCTCGGGCAAGGCTTGAATCGCCGCCTGCATCAGCGCCTGTTGCTGCAGGTCGGCCAACTGGTCTTCGGCGGCGGGCGCGTCACTGGCCAACTCGTCGCTCGGCTCGCCGCCTTCAAGGCGCTCGCGGCGGATGGCCTGGCGCTGGTGGTCACGCACCAGGTTGCTGGCGATGGTGAAGAGGAAGGCCGGGAGGTTGTCGATCTGCTTGTCGGCCGGCAACCGCGCCAGGCGCAGGAACGACTCCTGAGTCAGGTCAGCGGCCACCTGGGCATTGCCCGTACGCCTGGCGACAAAGGCTTCCAGCGCCTTCTTGTGCTCGGTGAACAGCCGGGCGATCTGCTTGTTCCATGAAGACACGGCGCATCCTGGCTCTAAGCCTCAAGAGGTGCGCACGCTAGCAGAAGATGAGATGAATTCGCAATTGCTGCCGGTCAGCGTTTGTCCCAGACATCGAAGTGGTAAGCAGGGCCTTCGCCTTCAGCGGCTTGCGGCGCGCTGGACACCCGCTGCCACTGCTCCTCGTCGAACGCGGGGAACCAGGCATCGCCCTGTGGCTCCAGCTCCACCCGGGTCAGGTACATGCGGCTGACCAGGCCCTTCTCCAGCGCCTGCGCATACAGCTGCGCGCCGCCGATCAGCATCAGCTCATCGACGCGGTGCTCACGCGCCCACTGCTCGGCACGCACCAGCGCCGCCTCCAGCGAAGCGAACACTTCGGCGCCGGCCAGCACCAGGCCCGGCTGGCGGCTGACCACGAGGTTCAGGCGACCCGGCAACGGCCGACCGAGTGAATCCCAGGTCTTGCGGCCCATGATGATCGGCTTGCCCAGGGTGGTGGCCTTGAAGTACTTGAAGTCCCCCGGCAGATGCCAGGGCATGGAGTTGTCGATGCCGATCACGCGGTTCTCGGCGAGCGCCGCGATCAGGCTGAGGGGGAGTGAGGTAGTCATGCCGGCGAGGATAGCAAACCCATGGTGGGTTATGCTTCTGCCCTGAACCGTGCAATGGAAGACCTTGTGACTGGACCGACTCCACTGGACAAACGCTGGCTCACCGAAGCAATACGCCTGCGCGAGGAACACACCGGCCCCCTGGAAGACCAGGAGGCCAACCGCCACGCCCGCCAGCACGGCGGCGACCTGGCAGCGCGCATCGAAGCGCGCGCAATGTTCCTGGCCGAGCGCGACGGCATCACCACCGCCCTGCAACACTGGAAGCAAGGTGCGCGCCTAGCGCTGCTGGCGTTGTTGCTAGTGGCAATGGTCAGTGGCGCGGGCCTGGCCTTTGCCGCCCTCGGCGACGGGCAACGCCCGGTCAACGTATTCTGGGCGCTGGGCAGCCTGCTCGGGTTGAACCTGCTGATGCTGCTGGGCTGGGCTGCGGGCCTGGCCTTGAGCGGCGAACACGGTGCCAACCTCGGGCGCCTGTGGCTATGGCTCAGTGAGCGCTTCGCCCGCGACGCCAAAGCTGCGCACCTGGCGCCGGCACTGTTGGTGCTGCTGCAACGCCAACGCCTGAACCGCTGGCTGCTTGGCCTGCTGGTCCACAGCCTGTGGGCGCTGGCCATGCTCAGTGCACTGGCGCTGTTGCTGGCACTGCTCGCCACTCGTCGTTATGGCTTCGTCTGGGAGACCACCCTGCTCGCCGCCGAACCCTTCGTGCATTTGACCCAGGCCCTCGGCGCCCTGCCCTCGCTGCTCGGCTTTGCCGTGCCGGACGAAAGCATGATCCGTATCAGCGGCGACACCCTGCCGGCCCTGGACATCGCCCGCCAGGCTTGGGCCAGTTGGCTGCTCGGCGTGGTGCTGGTGTATGGCCTGTTACCGCGCCTGCTATTGGCCGGGCTGTGCCTGTGGCGTTGGCGCCAGGGCCGCCAACGCCTGGCACTGGACCTCAGCCTGCCGGGCTACGCGCAACTGCGAGAAGCACTGATGCCCCGCAGCGAGCGCATCGGCGTGCAGGATGTGGCCCCGCAATCACTGCCACAATTTCAGGCCGGTCAGCTGGAATCCGGCAGCAGCGGTGCACTGCTGGTCGGGCTGGAGCTGGATGACCAACGCCCCTGGCCCCCCGCGTTGAGCAAGGGCGTGACCGACGCCGGTGTGCTCGACAGCCGCGAGTCGCGCAATCGCCTGCTGGAGCAGCTCAGCCGCTTCCCGCCGGCGCGCCTGGCCATTGCCTGCGACCCCCGCCGTTCGCCGGACCGTGGCAGCCTCGCGTTGCTGGCGGAGCTGGCGCGCAATGCCGGCGCCACGCGCATCTGGCTGCTGCAGGCAGCCCCCGGCCAGGCCCTTGACGCCGAGCGCCTGGGTGACTGGCACGAAGCCCTCGAACGCCTCGGCCTCCCGCACGCCGACACCTCACCGCTGACCTGGCTGGAGCATGGCCATGACTGAGCCGCTGAAACTGGCCGTGGTCGGCCACACCAACGTCGGCAAGACCTCGCTGCTGCGCACCCTCACGCGGGATGTCGGCTTCGGCGAGGTGTCCCATCGCCCGAGCACCACTCGTCACGTGGAAGGCGCGCGCCTGTCGGTGGACGGCGAAGCGCTACTCGAACTCTACGACACTCCCGGCCTGGAAGATGCCATCGCGCTGCTCGATTACCTGGAACGCCTGGAGCGCCCGGGAGAGCGTCTTGACGGTCCGGCCCGTCTGGAGCGTTTTCTGCAGGGCAGCGAAGCACGCCAGCGCTTTGAACAGGAAGCCAAGGTGCTGCGCCAGTTGCTGGCCAGTAATGCCGGCTTGTATGTGATCGACGCCCGCGAACCGGTGCTGGCCAAGTACCGTGACGAACTGGAAGTGCTGGCCAGCTGTGGCAAACCGCTGCTGCCGGTACTCAACTTCGTCGCCAGCAGCCAGCACCGCGAGCCCGAATGGCGCGACGCCCTAGCCCGTCTGGGCCTGCATGCGCTGGTACGTTTCGACAGCGTCGCGCCCCCGGAAGACGGCGAGCGCCGCCTGTACGAAAGCCTGGCGTTGCTGTTGGAAGACGCCCGCCCGGCGCTGCAACGGTTGATCGACGACCAGCAGGCCCAGCGCCTGGCCCGTCAGCTCAGCGGCAAGCGCTTGATTGCCGAACTGCTGCTCGACTGCGCCGCTTGCAGACGCAGTGTCGAGGCCGACCCTGCCGCCGAGGCCAAGGCCATCGAAGCGCTGCGCCAGGACGTGCGCCAGCGTGAGCAGCGCTGTGTCGAAGCGTTGCTCAAGCTCTATGCGTTCCGTCGCGAGGATGCCAATGCCGGGGATCTGCCGTTGCTGGATGGGCGCTGGGGCGATGACTTGTTCAATCCCGAAACGTTGAAGTTGCTCGGCGTGCGCCTGGGCAGCGGCGTGGCGGCAGGTGCGGCGGCAGGTGCGGGTGTCGACTTGCTGGTGGGTGGCCTGACCCTCGGTGCTGCCGCCCTGGCCGGTGCCATTGCCGGGGGGGCGCTACAGACTGCGCGCAATTATGGCTCCCGGTTGATGGGCAAATTGAAAGGCCAACGTGAGCTGACCGTGGACGACACCGTGCTGCGATTACTGGCGCTACGTCAGCAGCAGTTGATGGCGGCGCTGGATAGCCGCGGGCATGCGGCGCAGAACAGCATTCGCCTGGGTGAACTGGATGACAAGGCCTGGCGCGAAGGCAAGCTGCCTGAGGCCTTGAGCAAGGCCCGGGCGCATCCGCAATGGTCGACGCTCAACCCTGGGGCGCGGGTGAATCAGGCTGAGCGGCAAGAGCAGTTGGAGGCGCTGGTGCTGCAGATTTGAGGGTGTCTGTTCGGGCCTCTTCGCGGGCAAGCCCGCTCCCACAGGAACCCCGCTGAACCTGAGTACTGCGGAGATTCTGTGGGAGCGGGCTTGCCCGCGAAGAGGCCGGTAAAAGCGATCAACAATTCAGAGCAGTGCCAACGCCTTCCCTTTCAACATCGCCATATCAATCACCGGCACCCCCACCTCCTTGGCCCGCTCATCCCACTCGCGCATCCGCAGGCTCACGCTGAACAGCGGGTCGCCCTCGAAGGCATCCGCTTGCGCTTCAGTCATCACGCCCCCCTGATATTCCAACGTCCGCCGGCTGGCCTCGCTCAACCGTGAGTAATACGCCGGCTGGCGCAACGTCAGGTAGCGCTTGGCCTCAACGTGATACTCCACCAGCCGCGCCATGCGCTCGCCAAAGCCGCAACGGCGCAAGTACTCGGCGCCGATGCGCTCATGGCTGACCACACCATAACCACCCATGTCACCGTCACCGCCGCACAAGTGGCCGATATCGTGGAAGAACGCGGCCAGTACCACTTCATCGTCGAAACCTTCGGCCATGGCCAGTTGCGCGGCCTGGGACATGTGCTCCAACTGGGTGATGGCTTCGCCGATGTAGTCGTCGCTGCCGTGGCGCGCGTACAGAGCAAAGGTGTTGTCGATGATCTGGGCTGGCGTGGTCATTAACCTGATTCCTGTGATTACTGCTGCGCCACCTTCTCCGACTTGCCGTCGTAACGCTTGCGCCACTCGGCCAGGATCTGGTCCCGGTTCTTCGAGGCCCAGGCAAAGTCGTTCTTGATCAGGCGCTGTTCATAGTCGGCCGGCAGTTCGGTCTGCGGTTTGGCAATGCCCGGTGCGGCGAGCACCGCGAAGTTTTCCTTGTACAGCTCCATCGCCGCCGGGCTTGCCGAGAAGTCGGCCAGGCGCTTGGCGGCTTCAGCCTTCGGCGAACCTTTGATCAATGCGGTCGCCTCGATCTCCCAGCCTAGCCCTTCTTTCGGCAAGACGATGTCCAGCGGCGCGCCCTGGCGCTTGAGCTGCACGGCCGGGTACTCGAACGAGATGCCGATCGGGAACTCGCCCGCCGCCGCCAGCTTGCACGGTTTGGAACCGGAATGGACGTACTGGCCGATGTTCTGGTGCAGGGCATCCATGTAGGCCCAGCCCTGGGGTTCGCCAAAGGTCTGCAACCAGGCGGACACGTCAAGGAAGCCAGTTCCCGACGACGCCGGGTTAGGCATGACGATCTTGCCCTTGTACTCCGGCTTGGTCAGGTCTTGCCAGCTGATCGGCTTGCTCAGACCTTGCTTCTCGGCCTCGATGGTGTTGAAGCAGATGGTCGCGGCCCACACGTCCATGCCGACCCAGGCTGGCGGGTTGGCGGCGTCTCGGTAGTTGGCGGAGATCTTGCCCAGGTCCTTCGGTGCATAGGCTTCGAGCATCCCGTTCTGGTCGAGGATAGCCAGGCTTGAAGCCGCCAGCCCCCACACCGCATCGGCTTGCGGGCGGTCTTTTTCGGCCAGCAGCTTGGCGGTGATGATGCCAGTGGAGTCACGCACCCACTTGATCTCTATGTCCGGGTTGGCCTTCTCGAAGGCCTGTTTGTAGCTCTTGAGCTGCTCGGCTTCCAGGGCGGTGTAGACAGTCAGCTGCGTGCTGGCGGCCGAAGCCTGCAGGCTGAATACGGCAGATACGGCAGCGGCAAGTGCAAGGGGCTTGAACATGATGCGGTTCCTATCAGAGTGGGCAGTCGGTCAATGGCTTGGCGCGCGCTGGCGCCAGGCCTGGGAACGGCGCAGCAGGCCGCGGGAAGCACCGGCCAGCAGCAGGGATGCAATGGCGCTGGTCAGCAGGATCAAGGTCGACATGGCGGCAGCGCCGCCGACGTTGCCGGCATCGTCCATGTTCAGAACGGCAACGGCGGCGAGGATGGTGTCCGGGCTGTAGAGGAAGATCGCCGCCGAAACGGTGGTCATCGCCGAGACGAACAGGTAGCGGATGATGTCCAGCAGCGCCGGCAAGCAGATCGGCACGGTGACCCGCACAAAGTGCTTGTACAGCGGCGCCTTGAGTGACAGCGCAGCGGCTTCGAACTCGCCATCAAGCTGGCGCAGCGCGGTGGTGGCGGTCATCTGCGCGGTAGTCAGGTAATGGGCGATGGTGCATACCACCAGCAGCCCCATGCCACCGTAAAAAACATGCAGCGGGTTGCCGTTGAGGTTGAAGAAGAAGACATAACCCAGGCCGAGCACCAGGCCCGGCACGGCCATCGGGATGAAGCTGAGCAGGCGCAAAGCCTGGTTGAGTAGACGCTGGCCCGAGGTTTTCTCCATCAGGTAGGCACCGGCGAAGATCACAATGCTGCCGATCAGCGCGGTGCCGAGGGCCATGGTCACGCTGTTGCGGTACGCCAACCAGCCGCCACCGGCGGTGTCCTCGAACATGTAGTGCTTGAACGACAGGGTCATGTTGTAAGGCCAGAAGGTCACCAGCGACGAGTACACCGCCATGCCGATCACCCCCACCAGCGCAGCGCACACCAGCAGTACGATGGCCAGGTAGCAGGCATCCCGGCCACGTGACGGCTTGGGCTCGAACACCTGGGCGCGGCCGCTCATGGACTCGCCCTGCCGGCGGCGCAGCCAGGCGTCGACCGCGAAGCTGAGCAACGCCGGCACCAGCAACACCATACCGATCAATGCCCCTCGGCCGAATTGCTGCTGGCCGACGACCGCCTTGTAGGCCTCCAGTGCCAGCACCTGGTAGTCGCCGCCAACCACCACAGGTACGCCAAAGTCGGTGATGGTCAGGGTGAACACCAGGCAGAACGCCGCGAACACCGCCTGGCGCGTGGCCGGCCAGGTGATGCTGCGAAACGCCCGCCACGGTCCGGCGCCCATGCTGGAGGCAGCATCGAACAGCCGCGCGTCGGCCAGCGACAAGGCCGACAGCAGGATCATCAGCGCATGCGGGAAGGTGTAGATGGCCTCGCCCAGGACAATGCCCCAGAAGCCATAGATGTTGTCGCTAAGCAGCCCGCGCAGCAGGCCCTGGTTGCCGAACAGATACACCAGGGCAATGGCCGGCAGCATCGACGGCGCCAGCAACGGCAGCAGCGAGATGCCCCGCCACAGGCCTTTGGCCGGTATCAGCGTGCGTTGCAGGGCATAGGCGAACAGGTAGGCCAGTGGGATCACGATCGCGACAACGGTGAAGGCCACCGACAAGCTGTTGCCGAGCAGCCAGTGGAAATTCTCGCTGGCGAACAACTCACGGGCGGCCAACAAGCCACCACCCTGGCCGGCATCGCCGCTGAAGCCACGCCAGAAGATCGCCAGCAACGGCATCAGCACCGCCAGCAACAGCAGGATCAGCAGCAGGCTCTTGCCACCGACGACGAACAGGCGGTCACCCAAGGCGACATCACCGCGCTTGGCCTGGGTGAGCGGCAGGGTCATTGACGCGGCCATCTCAGGCAAACACCTGCAGGCTCTGCGGCGGCAGCGCCACCCAGATGTCCTGCGAGCCCAGACGCGGCATGGCTTCTGGCGCCAGCTCGGCGAGCAGGGCATGGCCCGGCAGGGCCTGGAGTTCGAAACTCATACGGCAGCGGTTGCCGAGGAAAGTGATCTCGCGGACCTTGGCTGGAAACAGGTTTTCCTCATGCACCGTCGGGTTGACGGTAATTGCCTCCGGGCGGCAGAACAACCGGCCACTGCTGGCGCGCGGCGCACCAGATGCCAGACGCATGTTCATGCCCCCGACCTGGGCGTGGCTGTCGCCAGTGCGCTGAAACGGCAGCCAATTACCCTGGCCGACGAATTCGGCGACGAACGGTGTGGCGGGCTGGTCGTAGATTTCCTGTGGCGTGGCGTATTGCTCGACCTGGCCGTTGTTCATCACCGCGATGCGGTCGGCCATGAGCATGGCCTCGTCCTGGTTGTGAGTGACCATCAGCGTGGTGATGCCCAGCTGGCGTTGCAGCTGGCGCAGTTCGGTGCACAGGTGCTCACGAACTCGCGCATCCAGGGCCGACATCGGCTCATCGAGCAATAGCAGCGAAGGCGACGGGGCCAGCGCGCGGGCCAGAGCCACGCGTTGCTGCTGGCCGCCGGAGAGCTGGCCGGGGTATTTCTTTTCGCTGCCGGTCAGGCCTACCAGTTCGAGCATCTCGCCAACACGCTGGCGGCTTGCGTCACGACCGCTGCCGGTCAAGCCGTAGGCGATGTTGGCTTCGACGGTGAGGTTGGGAAACAGCGCGTAGGACTGGAACAGGATGCCGTAATCACGCGCTTGGGGCGGCAGTTCGGAGATGTCGCGCTCGCCGATGAACAGCTCACCACGGTCCTGGCGCTCAAGGCCGGCGATGCAGCGCAGCAGGGTAGTCTTGCCGCAGCCCGAAGGGCCGAGCAGGCAGACCAGTTCGCCCGCGGCGATGTCCAGGGAGACATCGTTCAGCGCCGTGAAGGCGCCGAAACGCTTGTGGATACCGCGCACTTTCATCTGTGCGCCAGGGGTGGCGTGGTTCATGGCAAGGCCTCATCTAGCAGATGGGGCCATGCTAGGAAGGCTGTGCGAAGGTTCTGTGGCGTTTAGGCAAAAGCGGGTGATAGTGGTATAGGCAGATTTTGTAGTGGCCAAGCCGGCCCTTTCGCGGGGCAAGCCCGCTTCCACAGGTATCCCCCCGCTCTCAGGATGAAGGGATAATCCGTGGGAGCGGGCTTGCCCCGCGAAGAGGCCGGCGCAGACCTAGAACTGCGACCCCACCACTTCCTGCGCCACACCCAGAAAAGCCGCCGGCAACCTGGCCTGGCGCCGCTCTTTCAGGCAGTACAGGTATTCATGCATAACGGGGGCATTCTCCAGTGTCAGCACCCGCAACTCGGGATTGTGCGGCACTTCATGCCGGGCAATCACGCTGATGCCGATATTGCGCAGCACCGCCTCGCGGATCGACTCGCGGCTGCCGATCTCCAGCAATGCCCCGGCCTTCACCCCGGCATCCTGCATCATCTGCTCGGTAAGCTTGCGGGTGGTCGAGCCCTGCTCGCGCATCAGCAGGCAATGCCCTGCCACCGCGTCGATGGACACCGTGTGGCGCTGGGCCAATGGGTGATTACGGTGCACAGCCACCACCAGTGGATCGGTGCCGAGTACGCGCCGTATCAGCCGAGCATCCTCAAGCAGTTGTGATGAAGCAGCGATATCGACGCGGTAGTCTTCGAGCATCTCCAGCACCTGCTGCGAGTTGCCGATCTCCACCGCCACTTCCACCTGCGGCAGGCGCTCGCGGAAGATCTTCATCAAGTCGAGGATGTAATACGGCGCAGTGGCAGCAATGCGCAGGCTGCCCTGCTGCTGACCGCTGTTGCGCAGTTCGAACTCGATGTCGGCCTCCTGCTGCAACAGCGCCTTGACCATCGGCAGCAGGCGCACGCCCTCCTCGCTCAGCACCAGGCGCCGGCCCCCACGGTAGAACAGCTCCACCGCGTACTGGCTCTCCAGGTTGCGGATCTGCGTGGTCACCGTCGGCTGGCTGAGCCCAAGCTTCTTCGCCGCCAGGGTGATGCTGCCCAGGCGGGCCACCATGTAGAAGGCTTTGAGCTCGGCACTCAGCATTGCAGGACCTCATTTGCGCAACAGGCGCAGACCGTTGAACACCACCAGCAGGCTGACGCCCATGTCGGCGAACACCGCCATCCACAAGGTGGCCATGCCGGCAAAGGTGATCGCCAGGAATATCGCCTTGATGCCCAACGCCAGAACGATGTTCTGCGTCAGGATCGCCGCACTTTGGCGAGACAGCCTGACGAACGCCGGGATTTTGCGCAAGTCGTCATCCATCAGCGCCACATCGGCGGTCTCGATGGCGGTGTCGGTACCGGCAGCGGCCATGGCGAAACCGATTTCGGCGCGGGCCAGGGCTGGCGCATCGTTGATGCCGTCACCGACCATGCCCACTCGATGGCCCTGGGCGTACAACTGCTCGATGCTGGCCAGCTTGTCGGCTGGCAACAGGTTGCCTTCGGCGCGGTCGATGCCGACCTGGGCCGCGATGGCCTGGGCGGTGTGCGGATTATCACCGGTGAGCATGACGGTCTTGATACCCAGTGCATGCAGTTCGGCGATGGCCTGGCGGCTGCTGTCCTTGACCGTGTCGGCCACGGCGAACAGCGCCAACGGGCCTGAGCGGTCGAGCAACAGCACCACCGTTTTGCCCTGACGCTCGAGCGCATCCAGCTGTGCTTCCAGTTGCGGCGAACACAGGCCCAGCTCTTCGACCAGGCGATGGTTGCCCAGGTGGTAGGTTTGCCCATCGATGTCGCCGCGCACCCCGCGCCCGGCAAGGGCGGCGAATTGGCTGACGTCACTCAGCGGCAGGTTTTGTGCCTTGGCGAACTGAGCAATGGCTCCGGATACCGGGTGGTCGGAGCGCGCCGCCAGGCTGGCAGCCAGGGCTTGAGCACGGCCTTCGAACAGCGGGTCGAGCACCTTTACATCGGTCTGCACCGGCTTGCCGTGGGTAATCGTGCCGGTCTTGTCCAGCGCGAGGGCGTCGAGCTTGCGCCCGCCCTCCAGGTAGACACCCCCCTTGATCAGGATGCCTTTGCGCGCTGCGGCGGCCAGGCCACTGACGATGGTCACCGGGGTGGAGATCACCAGCGCACAGGGGCACGCCACCACCAGCAGCACCAGCGCCCGGTAGACCCAGTCGAACCACGCGCCGGCCATGAACAGCGGCGGGATGATCGCCACGGCCAGTGCCAGGGCGAACACCACGGGGGTGTAGATGCGCGAGAAGGTGTCGACGAAACGCTGAGTAGGCGCACGGGCGCCCTGCGCTTCTTCGACGGCCTTGATGATGCGTGCCAGGGTGGAATGGCCAGCCGCGGCGATGACGCGGTACTCCAGAGCGCCGGCCTGGTTGATGGTGCCGGCGAACAATTTGTCGCCAGCGGCTTTCTCGACCGGCAGACTTTCGCCGGTGATCGGCGCCTGATCGACGCTGGACTGCCCACTGATCACTTCGCCATCGAGACCAATCCGCTCGCCGGGACGCACCCGCACATGCGTACCGATCACCACGTCGCGCACTTCGACTTCGCGCCATTGGCCATCGGCCTGCTGCACCGTGGCCATGTCCGGTGTGAGCTGCATCAGGCCACTGATGGCATTGCGGGCCCGGTCCAGGGAACGCGCTTCGATCAGCTCGGCAAGGGTGAACAGCACCATGACCATCGCCGCTTCCGGCCACTGGCCGATCAATACCGCGCCGGTCACCGCGATGCTCATCAAGGCGTTGATGTTCAGATTGCGGTTTTTCAGGGCAATCCAGCCCTTCTTGTAGGTACCCAGGCCACAACCGAGAATCGCCACCAGCGCCAGCGCGGCCACTAGCCACTCGGGGGCCAAGGCGCTGAAATGGATGATTTCGGCGGCGATCGCCGCAACGCCGGAGAGTGCCAACGGCCACCAGCGGGTCTTGACCGGTTGCGTGGCGGTGCTGCCCTGATCTTCATCGGCCAACGGTTCGGCCTTCATACCCAGGCTGTCGATGGCCCGCTCGATTTCGGCGGTGCCGGCCAGGGTATGGCGCACGCCGAGCACGCGGTTGATCAGGTTGAACTCCAACTGCTCGATACCGACCAGCTTGCCCAGCTTGTCCTGAATCAGGGTCTGCTCGGTGGGGCAGTCCATGGCCTGGATGCGGAAGCGGCTGAGCCGGGCGGTATCACTGGCCTTTTCGCTCAGTTGCACGAGGGCCGGCGCGGCATGGGTGCCACAGCAGCTGTGGGCGTGGTCATGTGCGTGTTCGTGACTGACAGGCTGGTTCATGGGGTCGTCCTTAAAGAGAGCCTGTTGCTAAGTGAACACCCTGTAGCCACTATAGGGTCAAGCCTAACTGCTGGAGATTTCGCCATGAAGATCGGAGAGCTGGCCAAAGCCACCGACTGCGCCGTGGAAACCATCCGCTATTACGAGCGGGAGCAACTGCTGCCAGAGCCAGCGCGCACCGACGGCAACTACCGGCTGTATACCCAGGCCCATGTCGAGCGCCTGACATTCATCCGTAATTGCCGCACCCTGGACATGACCCTCGACGAAATCCGTAGCCTGCTGCGCCTGCGCGACAGCCCAGATGGCTCATGCGGCAGCGTCAATGCGTTGATCGACGAACATATAGAGCATGTGCAGGCACGGATCGATGGGCTGGTGGCGTTGCAGGCGCAGTTGGTGGAGCTGCGTCAGCGCTGCAATGCTCAGGGGGCCGAGTGTGCAATCCTGCAGCAACTGGAAGTGAATGGGGCGGTATCGGTACCGGAAACCGAGCATTCGCATGTAGGGCGCAGTCACGGGCATTAGCTTCCCACTTCAGCCCCAGCCACCCCCTAATGCCTTGTACAACGACAAACGGTTACCCAGCCCGGCCAACTGTGCTCGGATGAACCCTTGCTGTGCTGTGCTGAGGCTGCGTTGTGCATCCAGTACTTCCAGGTAGCTGTTCAGGCCGTCCTCGTACAGCAAGGTTGCCAGCTCCACCCGGCGCCGTTCATTCGCCACCAGCAACCGTTGTGCTTCGAGCTCGCGGCGCAGCGGTTCCGTCGATCCCAATGCATCGGCCACTTCGCGAAATGCCTGCTGGATGGCCTGTTCATATTCAGTCACGGCAATATTCCGCTGGGCCTTGGCCAATGCCAGTTGCGACCCCCGACGACCGAAGTCGAACACGGGCAACGACACCTCGGGCACAAACGACCAGGCCTTAGCCCCACCGCGAAACAGCTGGTTCAGCTCCGGACTGCTCAATCCCAGCAAGCCGGTCAGCGAAATGCGCGGCAGGTAAGCCGCCCGCGCCGCGCCGATATTGGCATTGAAGGCTTTCAACCGGGCCTCGGCGGCGCGAATGTCAGGGCGTTGGGTCAGCAAGTCCGATGGGAGCCCGGCCGCAATCGGCGCCAATACCGCCTCGCCTTCCAGCGCTGCCGGCTGCATCCGGGACGGCGTCACTCTCGCACCTGTGAGCAGTTCCAGGCGGTTGACCGCCAGCACATGCGCCCGCTCGGCATTCGCCAGTGTGCCCGCCACCCCCAACACCAGTGCCTGTGCCTGGCGCACTTCCAGTTCGCTGGCCAGGCCCTGTCCACGCCGCCGCTGAATCAGCGCCAGCGAGCGCTCCCCAACGGCAAGCAACTGCCCATCGCGTTCGCGCAAATTCATGTAAGCCAGGGTTTCGTAGTAGGCTGCGGCCACCTCGGCCACCAGGCCGATCTGCACAGCTCGGGCATCTTCTTCGGTCGCCAGCAACTGCTGATCCGCACTCTCGCGCAGTGCCCGCACACGTCCCCAGATATCCAGCTCATAGGCGGTGATGCCGATGCCCAAGCTGAAGCGCCCCGGCTCAATGAACGTCCGTTGGCCCCCTGAGTCCAGCGCAGACTGCTGCCGACGCTGGGTTGACCCTTTAATGCCCAGGGTCGGCCACAGCTCGGCACTCGCCATACCGAGCAGCGCCCGGGCTTCGTCGACCCGCTGCACCGCGATTCGCAGGCTTCGATTATGCTCCAGCGCCTGGGCGATCAACGCGCGCAGGTGCTGGTCGTTGAACATCCGCTGCCAATCGGGCAACAGCGCGGCAGCGGGTTGCGCGGGTTGGTCGCGCCACTGTTGCGCGACGGGAGCGTGAGGCCGCTCATAGGTGGGCACGAAAGAACAGCCGGCTAAAGCCAGGCAGGTAGCCACTGCGCAAACCTTAGGCCATCTCATCGTCTGCCGGCCAAGCCTGCCGAGCCACGCTGTTCCCCCGCCGACCGCTGGCGATGGTAGAAGGCTTCGAGCCGGGGCAGATACAGCCACTGTTCCGGCGCTGCGCCGATAAAGCGCTCAAGCGCCGCCATCCATCCTTTCTGCATGACCTCCAGCGGTGCTGCACGGACACGCGTCAGAATGCGCACCTCACCTTTGCCGCCCAATACCGCCCGATGGCCGACCAGCAAGGCATCGCACTGCAGCTTCGCGGCCAAGAACAGTGGCCCTTTAACGAACTGAGCTGACCGATTGAATAGCCTGCCGGGCAGTGGCTCACCAAAGCGCAAGGCCCCCAGGCCAACCGGCAGGTCGCAGAACAGAATGACCCGCGCCCCGCGCTTCAAAGCACGGGTCATGGTCAGCGCCGCGGTTGGGTGCGCGGCGTCGAGTACTTCCACGCGATGACCCAGCCCTTCGAGTTGCCGCAGCGAAGCCTGGGTGAAGGCGTCAGTGAAGTTCCAGATCGGGATCACGAATCGCGTCGGCGAAGCTTCACGGGCCATGACACTGGCCACCGCCATCCAGTATTCGCCCGTGTGTAGCAGCAGATACAGGGCCGGCCGGCTCGCGGGAGGCCAACTCTGCGGATCGACCTCGGGAATGCTGTCCACCCACGCCCTGAGCGCCTGTGGCTGGCTACGCGGGTAAAGCCGCTCGTGCACGGCCCGTTGCAACTGCAACACACCATAACGGCAGGCCAGGGCCTGCGCCTGCGGTCGCGCATAGCCCAGGGCTTCCAGGTTCTGTCGGCACAGGCTGTAATCCTTGCCGCGCCAAGCCGCCGGCAAGCGCTGCAACAGCGCGGGGAGCACACGGAACAGCCATCCCAACGGCAGAAAGCGCGCAATCCATGCCAAGCATCGCGCCACCCCCTGAGTCAGACAGGACCTGGCGCTCATGCGTAACAGCCAATAGCGCATGCGCCAGCCAACACGAGCAGGCTCAGTCACGCAACGCTCCCCCCGGTATCGATTGCAACTGCCCAGCGTGCATGCGCAACACGCGATCACAGGCCTTGGCGACTTCCGGATCATGGGTCACGATCACGCACAGCGTGGACAACTGCTCAAGGGTGGCGATGATCCGGTCACGGGCATCGGCATCCAAGTGCGAGGTAGGTTCGTCCAACAGCAACATTTGCGGGCGTCGATACAGCGCACGGGCGATCAACAGCCGTTGTCTCTGACCGGTGGAAAGCTGCACGCCAGTCGGCCCCAAGGTGGTATTGAAGCCGTTGGTCAAGCCTTGCACCGCCGCCAGGAGGCCAGCCTGCTCTATGCAGGATTGCAACCAGGCCCCGTCGACACGGTCGCTGTCGAGCGTGATGTTGTCGGTCACGCTGCCAGTGATGATTTCGTCATGGGCTGTGACATAGGCCAGCTGCTGCCGAAAGCGCTGCAGGCCGAACCGCTGAAGTGCAATGCCATTGACCTCGAACTGCCCGTCATCGAGCCGATAGAAGCCTGCCAATACCTTGAGCAGCGTACTTTTGCCGCACCCCGATGGCCCGAAAATGGCGACCTTGCTGCCGGCCACCAGGTGCAGGTCGACATCGGCGAATACCGGCCGCTCGAAACTACTGTAGCGGAACACCCCGCCACGCACCTGCAGGCTTTGCAGCATCGGTGCGGCTTCGTCGACTCGCGCCTGGTAGAGATTGTCATCCGACGCCTCGGGTTGTTCGTCGACGATATCTTCCACCCGGCTTAGCTCCACCCGCATCAGACGCAAGTTGGCATAACGGTCGAGCACCTTGAGGGTGCAGCCCATGAACATGTCCTTGTAGAGCACGAAAGCAAACAGATCGCCGATGCTGTTCTCGCCCTGCAAAACGGCAAAGGCCCCCAGTGCACTGACCAGCAACGAATGGCCGTGGGACAAGCCCTCATGCACCACGCCATTCATGGCCTGAAGGCGCTGCACCCGGGCGCGGGCGGCTTCGGTCTCGACGTGCTGATTGCTCCAGCATGCCAGTTTGGTGCCTTCGTAGCGGTAGAGCTTCATCGACTCCACCGCGCCGAGGGTGCCTAAGAGGGTCACGTTTCTGGCGGTTTCGGCTTCGATCGAGGCTTTGTGAGTACGCTCCATCATCGGCAGGGTCAGCAGGCGAAACAGGAAAAACAGCAAGCACAGACCCAGGGACAGCGCCGCCAGTTGCAGATTGATCAGCGCCATCAGGCCGAGGAAGGCAAGACCAAAGAGCGCATCGATCACCAAGTCCATCCAGCCCGCGGTGAACTGGATGTAGGCGCGGTCGCTGGCCTGGGTGCGCCGCAGGATATCCCCCGGCGCCCGCCGTTCGAAGTAGTTCACGGGCAAGCGCAACAACCACGCCACCACGCCGATGCCCAAGTCCTGGCTGAGGGCGATGCGCAGCTGCGCATCAAGCCAGGTGCGCACCCAGGCGGCCGCTGTCTTGAGCAGGAAGACAGCGCCGAACACATAGAGGATCAGAAATAGAAAGTCGGCGTCGTTCTTCGCCACGACTTCATCGATGGTCAGCGAGAACAGCTTCGGCGCGGCGATGGCGCCCAGATAAACGACGATGGCCAACAGGCCCATGGGAATCAGGTAGCGCAGCAGCCAAGGGTTGCCGGAGAGCACACTGCCGAAGCCCAGGGCCTGACCCGCGGGGCTGGCCCGACGCAGGGTGAACTGCAAGCCTGGCACCAACTCCAGGGCCACGCCACTGAACAGCGGCAGCGCTTCTTCCCAGGTGTAGAAACGCCGCCCCAAGGCAGGATCGACAATGTGCAGGCCGCGCCCATCCACCGCCTCCAGCACCACGAAGTGCATCTTGTTCCAGAACAGGATCGATGGCGCGCGTACCTGGCGCAGACCGTCGAGCATCACCTTGAGTGGCCGGCAAGCGAACCCGGAGGCTTCGCACACCCTGATGATCTGGAACAGCGACATGCCATCGCGGGCCACCGTGCAGCGCTGGCGCATCTGCCGCAAGGTGGTGGCCTGGCCGTGGTAGCTGGCGATCATGGCAATGGCCGCCATGCCGCACTCGGCCATCTCGTCCTGAAGAATCACCGGCACCCGCGGGCGGAGCAGGCGCCTGGCGCGGCTCAACGCATCCCCTAACACGGTCATGTCGCCACGCCATAGAGGAAGTCGGGATTACGCTGGCTGCCCTTGAGCAGAGGCAGGAATAGCCACTCGATCAGGCTCAGAGGCTCCAGCCGCAGCGAACCGCGCAGGGTCATGCCGTCCTTGAGCCAGGCTTCGCGGATACGCGTGCGCGGGTCACTGAAATCCAAGGCAACCTCCACCACATACATGGCCTCGCCCTGCGCATTGGCCGCAGCACCGAGTGGCGTGTCGCGGTAGGTACTGGCGGTACTGTGCACGATGCGCCCTTTGACTACGCCATAGCGCTCGTAGGGAAAGGCGTCGACCCGGACGATCACCGGCGTTCCGGGGCTTGCGAAACCGATGCTCGAGGGGCTGATATCCAGCATCACCGTAGGCGCCGGCCGCTCGGGTTGATCGATGCGCAACAGCATCATTGGCTGGCCGGCCTGGGCAAGGCTGCCGGCAAATACCGAGACGCCGTCGACGATGCCGTCCACCGGAGACAGCAACACGTACTGCTGGCGCTTGTTCAGGGTTTCACGGCGCTCCAGCAGCTCATGACGCTGCCGAGCGATTTCGCCGAGGCGCAAGGTCATCTGGTGGCCGGCGTCGCGGCTGCGTTGCTGCAACTCCAGGAGGCGTTGGCGCGCGGCAACGTTGGCCTGTTGATTACTGGCCAGGTTCTGGCGAGCAGTTTCGTGGCGCACGATGGCTTCATTCAACGCGGCCTCGGACACCGCGCCCTCGCGCGCCAGGCGCTCGTGACGCCGCTGCAGGCCTGCGGCAATGTTGACGCGACGGCGGATCGACTGCTCGATCTGGTCGTTCAGTACCAGATCGGCCTGCAACTGCTCGATTTGCAGGGCCAGGGACTGGGTTTGGGACTGATTCAGCTCACGGGCATGCTGCTCGTCGCTGTGGGTGTCGGCCAGCAGGCTGTCCAGGCGCTCGGCGCTTTGCGCGGCGGTGGTCTGGCCACTGGCTTCGCTGAAATTCTCAGGCTCCTGCGGGCGAATCCGCAGCAGGGGTTGGTCCTTGTGTACCGCTTGCCCGGCCGTTACCAGAACTTCCTGGACATGCACATTGCCTTCACTGGCAATGCGTACCACATCGCGGGTCAGGATACGGCCCTGGACCTCTTCCTTGCGCGCATACTCACCCGCCAGCAACAGGATGACGAGCATAAAAAAAAACAGACACAGCAGCCAACCGAAGACCAGGCTGCGCACTGGCGCACGCTGGGCGACCCTTCCCAGTTCCAACATGGCAAATGCCCTCGAGGCAGCGTGAGGAAGGGAGCGGCGCCACTCCCCTCAATTGAAGGCGTCGAGGCCTCAGCTGACGGTTTTGGCCACCACAATGGCCGTGTCGATCACTTGGCCGATTGCCTGGCCAACGTCAGCCCAGGTGCCAGCGCCTCGTACCTCTAGGGTTTCTTCCAGGGTCATTTCCAGTGGAGCGTGGGTAGTTTCCGCTTGTGGGTACATATCGACACCTCGTTTTTTATTATCGAAGGGAAGGCGACGCCGAGCGGTTGCTGTATGGAAAACGCTCGCCATTACCGCCGCCAGCAAGCGGCGTGGCGCTTGCTGGGAGGCCGGGTAATTGTCCCTGAGTCAACAAGGTGGCGATGTGGGAGCGCGAAGATTGGCGATGTAGGAAAAGTCAACCGGGCTGCTGGGAAGACTGACAGCCCGGTGATTGGAAGGCTTGAGATCAGACCGCCATCGGCGCCGTCATCGGCGCATGGTGCTCGTAACCTTCCAGGCTGAAGTCGCTCGGCTCGATCTTCTCCAGCCACTCCGGCTCGTACCTGCCAGTCTTGGCAAAGTCCGGCACGCGCTCACTGATCACCAGCTTCGGCGCTTCCAGCGGCTCGCGCTTGAGCTGCTCGTTGAGCATGTCCAGGTGGTTTTCGTACACATGGGCATCGCCGATGAAGTAGGTGAACCAGCGCGGCGTGTAACCGGTCAGGCGGGCGAACAGCGACAGCAGCGCTGCGCCTTCGGTGAGGTTGAACGGTGTGCCCAGGCCCAGGTCGTTGGAACGGATGTAGAGGGTCAGGGAAAGCTCCTTTGTCTCGACATTCGGGTGGAACTGGTACAGCAGGTGGCACGGCGGCAGCGCCATTTCGTCCAGCTGTGCGCAGTTCCAGCCATGGAACAGGATGCGCCGGCTGCCTGGGTCGTTGGCGATGGTGTCCAGGCACTGGCGCACCTGGTCGATGGCTTTGTACAGAATGACGAACGCCTGGCCGTCTTCCTCGTCCTGGGCGATCTGGCGGAAGCCGGCTTTTTCGGCCATCTCGATCGCCGCCGGGTTGTTCAGCGGGATGCGCTTGTAACCCGGCCACTGGCGCCATTGCACGCCATAAATTTCGCCGAGGTCGTCATGGCCTTGGCGGAACGGGTTGGCCAGCCACTGGGCGTTTTCGTTGGCGTTCTGGTCCCAGACCTTGCAGCCCAGCTCGCGAAACTCACCGGCGTTTTTAACGCCACGCAGAAAGCCGACCATCTCGCCGATGGCCGACTTGAACGCCAGCTTGCGCGTGGTAATGGCCGGGAAGCCCTTCTGCAGGTCGAAACGCAGCATGGCGCCCGGCAGGCTGATGGTGCGGATGCCGGTGCGGTTGCCTTGCAGCGTGCCGTTTTCGATGACGTCGCGGACCAGATCTAGATACTGTTTCATGACTTTCCTGTAACAAGAACGGCAGGGGGATCGCCCCTGCCGTGAAAATCAGACGGCTGGTTTCGCCGTAGGTTTGCGGTTGTAGGCCAACCAGATCAGGAACAAGCCGCCGACGATCATCGGCACGCAGAGCAACTGACCCATGGTCAACCAGCCGAAGGCAATATAGCCAAGCTGGGCATCAGGCACCCGCACGAACTCCACGATAAAGCGGAAAATACCGTAGAACAGCGCGAACATGCCGGAAACAGCCATGGTCGGGCGCGGCTTGCGCGAGTACAACCAAAGAATCACGAATAATGCCACACCTTCCAGGGCGAACTGGTACAGCTGCGACGGATGACGGGGTAGCTGGGCCGGGTCACTGAACGGGGGGAAGACCATTGCCCACGGCACGTCGGTGGCTTTGCCCCACAATTCGGCATTGATGAAGTTGCCGATGCGCCCGGCACCCAGGCCAATCGGCACCAGCGGGGCGACGAAGTCCATCAGTTCGAAGAACGACTTGTTGTTGCGCTTGCCGAACCACAGCGCCGCCAGCATCACGCCGATGAAGCCGCCGTGGAACGACATGCCGCCCTTCCACACCTCGAAGATCAGCGTCGGGTTGGCCAGGTAGGCATGCAGGTCGTAGAACAGCACGTAACCCAAGCGCCCGCCGACGATCACCCCCATCGACAACCAGAACACCAGGTCGGAGAGTTTCTCGCGCGACCAGGTGGGGTCGAAGCGGTTGAGCCGGCGCGAAGCCAGCAGCCAGGCGCCACCGATGCCGATCAGGTACATCAGGCCGTACCAGTGGATTTTCAGCGGCCCGAGGGCCACGGCCACGGGGTCTATCTGCGGGTAAGGCAGCATGGGTATTCCTCTCGTTTCAAATCAGGAAGCTCAGGCCAACGCAGAACAGCAGCGCGGCGAACAGACGCTTGAGCAGGCGCGGCGACAGCTTGTGCGCCAGGCGCGCGCCGAAGCGGGCGAAAAACATGCTGGTCACGGCAATGCCGACCAGCGCTGGCAGATAGACATAGCCCACGCTGTGCGCCGGCAGGTGTTGTTCGTGCCAGCCCAACCACATGAAGCTCAACGCGCTGGCCACGGCAATCGGCAGGCCGCAGGCCGAGGAAGTGGCGACTGCCTGCTGCATCGGCAGGCTGCGCCAGGTCAGGAACGGTACGGTCAACGAGCCTCCGCCAATGCCGAAGATCGCCGACGCCCAGCCGATCACCCCACCCGCGCCGATCAGCGCCGGCTTGCCGGGGATGCCAAGGCTGGCCTTGGGCTTGAAGTCCAGTGCCATCTGTACAGCGATGATCAGCGCGAACACGCCGATGATCTTCTGCAACTGCGGGCCCTGAATCAGCGAAGCGGTCTTGGCACCGACCAGGGCGCCGAGCAGGATGCCGACGGTCATCCAGGCGAAAATGGGCCACTGCACGGCGCCCTTGCGATGGTGCTCGAGCACGGCGTTGATCGAGGTGAAGACGATGGTGGCCAGCGAAGTGCCGACTGCAAGGTGGGTCAGCACGGATGCGTCGAAGCCCTGCAAGGTGAAGCTGAACACCAGCACCGGCACGATGATGATGCCCCCGCCCACGCCGAACAGCCCGGCCAGCACGCCGGCGCAGGCGCCCAACAGCAGATAGAGTGCGAACTCCATTCGTCGTCCCCGAGAAAAACAATGCGGCATGGTAACGGAAGCCGGGCACGAGGCTCTAGTGAACTCTGTGACAGGATGGATCACCGCCGCCGCAGTGGGTACAGTGGCAAAAAACACAGAGGCCCAACCGATGTGCCTGATCGTATTCGCCTGGCGGCCGGGGCATGCTCTGCCGCTGATCGTGGCGGCCAACCGCGACGAATTCTATGCCCGGCCCACCCAGGCCCTGGCGGCCTGGGAAGATGCGCCCGGGGTGCATGCCGGGCGCGACCTCGAAGCCGGCGGTACATGGCTGGGTGTGGGTCCGCAGGGGCGGTTTGCCGCGCTGACCAATATCCGTGACCCTGGGCAAGCCTTGGGGCCGCGCTCGCGCGGCGAGCTGGTGGCGGCCTTTCTGCAAGGTGAGCTTGGCGTCGAAGCCTACCTGGACCAGGTCGCCAGCCGCAGCAAACAGTATTCGGGATTCAATCTGCTGGTGGGTGATGTGGGCCAACTGGGGTATCTGCACGCCCGCGAAGCGGCGCCGCGCCTGCTGGAGGCTGGCGTGTACGGGCTTTCCAATGCTGGGCTGGATACGCCTTGGCCCAAACTGGTGAAGGCGCGCAGTGGGCTGGAAGGGTTGCTGGACTCAGCGGACCCGCAGCGCTTGCTGGCGTTGCTGGCCGATGGAGAGCCGGCACCTGAGGGCGAATTGCCGGAAACGGGTGTGGGGCTGGCGACAGAGAAGCTGCTATCGAGCGTGTTTATTGCCAGTCAGAACTATGGAACACGGGCAAGTACTCTGCTGATTGTGGATGATCAGGGGAGAAGGCAGCTGATCGAGCGCAGCTTCGGGCCGTTTGGCGGCCACCTAGGGGAAGTTGAGCTGCTGGTTTGAGGGCGGTTTTTCCGGCTTCTTCGCGGGCAAGCCCGCTCCCACAGGTTCTCCACTGAATCAAAGCTTGTGGAGTACCTGTGGGAGCGGGCTTGCCCGCGAAGAGGCCGGTGCAAACCTCAGAGGGTCTTGTTGGCCCCAGGCCCGATCATCCGCGCCAGGCCGAGATTCTTCAGCGCCAGCTGCAGCGAACTGTGGATAACCTGCGGGTTGTCATGGCTCAGGGCGTCGGCCAGCAGCTCCTTGGCCTTGCTCATGTTCACCTGGCGCAGCATCCACTTCACCTTCGGCAGGTTGGTGGCGTTCATCGACAAGCTGTCGAAGCCCATGGCCATCAACAGGATTGCCGCCGCCGGGTCACCGGCCATCTCGCCGCAGATGCTCACCGGCTTGCCCTCGCCATGGGCATCGCGCACCACGGTATTCAAGGCCTGCAGCACCGCCGGGTGCAGGTAGTCATAGAGGTCCGCGACCCGCGGATTGTTGCGGTCCACGGCCAGCAGGTACTGGGTCAGGTCGTTGGAGCCGACCGAGAGAAAGTCCACCTGCCGCGCCAGTTCCTTGGTCTGGTACACCGCCGCCGGGATTTCAACCATCACGCCCACCGGTGGCATCGGCACATCGGTGCCTTCGTCGCGCACTTCGCCCCAGGCACGGTGGATCAGGTGCAGGGCCTCTTCCAGTTCGTGGATACCGGAAATCATCGGCAACAGGATGCGCAGGTTGTTCAGGCCTTCGCTAGCCTTGAGCATGGCGCGGGTCTGGACCAGGAAGATTTCCGGGTGATCGAGGGTCACGCGGATGCCGCGCCAGCCCAGGAACGGGTTCTCTTCCTTGATCGGGAAGTAAGACAGGGCCTTGTCGCCGCCGATGTCCAGGGTGCGCATGGTCACCGGCAGCGGGTGGAACGACGCCAACTGCTCGCGATAGATCGCCAGCTGTTCCTTTTCGCTGGGAAAGCGCTGCTGGATCATGAACGGCACTTCGGTGCGGTACAGGCCTACACCCTCGGCGCCACGTTGCTGGGCACGGGCCACATCGGCGAGCAGACCGGTGTTTACCCATAGCGGCATGCGATGGCCATCCGGGGTGACGCAGGGCAGCTCGCGCAGCGCGTCCAAGCCTTGAGCCAGCTGGCGCTCCTCTTCGACCACCTCGCTGTATTGCTTGCGCAGCACGTCGCTGGGGTTGGTGAACACCTCACCTTTGTAGCCGTCGACGATCAGCTCGATACCATCGACCTTGGAATACGGCAGGTCAACCAGGCCCATGACCGTCGGGATGCCCATGGCCCGGGCCAGGATGGCGACGTGGGAGTTGCCCGAGCCCAGTACCGAAACCAGGCCGACCAGCTTGCCCTCCGGCACTTCACCGAGCATCGCCGGAGTCAGCTCTTCACTGACCAGAATGGTGTTGTCGGCGTACACCAGCGACTGCGAGCGGGCTTCCTGCAGGTAGGCCAGCAGGCGGCGGCCAAGGTCCTTGACGTCCGAAGCACGCTCGCGCAGGTAGTCGTCGTCCATCAGTTCGAATCGGTTGACGTGCTCGCCGACCACCTGGCGCAGGGCGCCCTGGGCCCACTGGCCGGTCTTGATGACGTCGGTCACCTCACCACCAAGGGCTGCGTCTTCGAGCATCATCAGGTACACGTCGAACAGCGCGCGCTCTTCGGGGCGCAGCTGGGTCGCCAGCTTGGCCGACAGCTTGCGCATGTCGGCGCGCACGCCTTCGAGGGCGTTGTTGAACAGTTTCAGTTCGGCGTCGATGTCTTCGACCGTTTTGTCCGGCACCACCTCCAGATCGGCCGGTGGCAGCATCACCACAGCGCGGCCGACGGCGGCACCCGGCGAGCCCGGCACACCAACGAAGCGCGCTTCCTGGATGCCCTTGCCCTGGCGCCCCAGGCCACGGATGGAACCGGTGGCCTCGGCATGGGCGATAACCCCGGCAAGCTGGGCGCTCATGGTGACCAGGAAGGCTTCTTCACCCTCGTCGAACTGGCGGCGCTCCTTCTGCTGGATCACCAATACGCCAACCACGCGGCGGTGGTGGATGATCGGAGCACCCAGGAAGGAGGCGAATTTCTCTTCGCCGGTTTCGGCGAAGTAGCGGTAACGCGGGTGATCGGCGGCGTTTTCCAGGTTCAGCGGCTCTTCACGAGTACCGACCAGGCCGACCAGGCCCTCGTTGGGGGCCATGCTGACCTTGCCGATGGAGCGCTTGTTCAAGCCTTCGCTGGCCATCAGCACGAAGCGGTTGGTTTCCGGGTCGAGCAGGTAGACCGAGCAGACCTGGCTGCCCATGGCTTCCTTCACGCGCAAGACGATGATGCCCAACGCCGTCTTGAGATCTTTGGCGGAGTTCACTTCCTGGACGATCTTGCGCAGCGTATTGAGCATGGCTCGGGGTCGAACTCCGTCGTCAGTCGCGCGTCAACAGACGCGGTGCAAGCTCTTTCAGGGCGCGGCGGTACACTTCACGCTTGAAGGTCACCACCTGGCCCAACGGGTACCAATAGCTGACCCAGCGCCAGCCGTCGAACTCCGGCTTGCCGGTCAGGTCCATCCGCACCCGTTGCTCATTGCTCACCAGGCGCAGCAAAAACCATTTCTGCTTCTGGCCGATGCACAGCGGTTGGCTGTGGGTACGGACCAGTCGCTGGGGTAAACGATAACGCAACCAGCCGCGGGTGCAGGCAAGAATTTCCACATCATCGCGTTCAAGGCCAACTTCTTCGTTCAGCTCGCGGTACAGGGCATCTTCCGGCGTCTCGTCAGGGTTGATCCCCCCCTGCGGGAATTGCCAGGCATCCTGGTTGATCCGCCGAGCCCATAGCACCTGCCCGGCATCATTCGTGAGAATGATCCCGACATTTGGGCGAAAACCATCCGGGTCGATCACGGCAGCAACCTCGCAAACGCATGTCACCGCATTGTTCCACAAAGCCTGCGAGCGCAGCAACGCGCCCGCCAAGCTTATGTGCAGCGAGGTGAAAACTCCGTATTCTGCGGGCCTACCCAGTAGCTGATGCGAGTGACCACGATGCGCCTGGCTTTATTCGACCTGGACAATACCCTCCTCGGTGGCGACAGCGACCACGCCTGGGGTGATTATTTGTGCGAGCGGGGCATTCTCGACCCGATCGCCTACAAACAACGCAACGACGCTTTCTATCAGGATTACCTGAACGGCACCCTGGACCTGCAGGCCTACCTGGCCTTTTCCATGGAAATCCTTGCAGCCACCGAACCCGCCCAGCTCGACCAATGGCACCGCGAGTTCATGTGCGACTGCATCGAGCCGATCATCCTGCCCAAGGCCCTGGCCCTGCTGCAACAGCACCGCGATGCCGGCGACCAGCTGGTGATCATCACCGCCACCAACCGCTTCGTCACCGCGCCGATTGCCCGTCGCCTGGGCGTGCGCGTGCTGCTGGCGACCGAGTGCGAAGTACAGGACGGCCGCTACACCGGGCGCAGTACCGATATACCGTGTTTCCGTGAAGGCAAGGTGACGAGGCTGGAGCGGTGGATGCTGGAGAACGGCTTCGATCTGGAAGACAGCTATTTCTATAGCGATTCGATGAATGATTTGCCGTTGCTGGAGCGGGTGACGCACGCGGTGGCGGTGGACCCGGACCCTAACCTGCGGGCTGAGGCCGAGCGGCGCGGGTGGCCGGTGGTTTCACTCAGAGATTGATGTATTGCAGTGCCGGCCTCTTCGCGGGCGGTCCGACGTCTCGGCAAGCCCGCGAAGAGGCCGGCCGGTGTAAAAGAAGGCTGTCAGACAGGCTTGGCACCCATCAACCCGGCGATGGAAAGGAAGCAAACCCCGCTGAACACGGCCAAGGCCAAGGTAAACCGCAATCCCACCACCTCGGCCTTGCGCAGCCTGTTCAGCCGCACCAGCAACCACCACATGGCAAACGCGCCGAAGGTATAGATGACGCTGGACGCCAACACCCAGGTCTGGCCCAACGGCCAGCCCACCAGGTGCACCAGCCACCAGCCGGTAAACGGCATGCTCACCAGGCACACGCCCATCAACAACCATACGAACACCAGTGGCCGACGTAGCAGCTTGCCGTAGGCTTCGGCATCGCCCCGGCGACGCGCCAGAACGGTCCAGATCGCCAGGCCCAGCGCGCCAAGAAGCAACAGCACGGTGGCGATGACGTGCAGGGACTTGAGGGTGGTCAGGTGTTCCATGTCTTCACGTCCTTGGGTGGTTAGCCAAGCTTAGCCGCTCAACCCAGGAACAGCTTGTAGGCCGGGTTTTCGGTTTCATCCCAGTACGGGTAACCGATCTTGGCCAACGCTGCCGGCACCAGGTGCCGCTCGTCTTCCGGCACCTGCAATCCCGCAACCACACGCCCATCGGCTGCGCCATGGTTGCGGTAATGGAACATCGAAATATTCCAGCGCCCACCCAGCTTGTTGAGGAAGTTGAACAGCGCACCCGGTCGTTCCGGGAACTCGAAGCGCAGCACCATCTCGTCGCTGGCGCCGGCCGAATGGCCGCCGACCATATGACGAATGTGCAGTTTGGCCAGTTCGTTGTCGGTCAGGTCGGTGACCGGGAAGCCCTGCTCGCAGAGATGCTGCACCAGCGCAGCCCGCGGATCGTTCTCTGGATGAGTCTGTACGCCGACGAAAATATGCGCCTCGTCGGAGGTGTGCTTGCGGTAGTTGAATTCGGTGATCTGGCGCTTGCCGATGGCTTCGCAGAAGGCCTTGAAGCTACCCGGGCGCTCGGGGATGGTCACGGCGATGATCGCTTCGCGCTTCTCGCCCAGTTCGGCGCGCTCGGCGACGTGGCGTAAGCGGTCGAAGTTGACGTTGGCGCCCGAGTCGATGGCGACCAGGGTCTGGCCGGTCACGCCGTAGAGTTCGACGTATTTCTTGATACCGGCCACACCTAAGGCGCCGGCAGGTTCGGTGATCGAGCGGGTATCGTCGTAGATATCCTTGATCGCCGCGCAAATCTCGTCAGTGCTGACGGTCACGACCTCATCCACGTGCAAGCGGCAGATGTCGAAAGTGTGCTGGCCGATCTGGGCCACCGCCACGCCATCGGCAAACAGCCCGACCTGCGGCAGCACCACACGTTCGCCAGCTGCCATCGCTGCCTGCAAACAGTTGGAGTCATCCGGCTCGACGCCGATCACCTTGATTTCCGGGCGCAGGTATTTCACATAGGCCGCGATGCCGGCGATCAGGCCGCCACCGCCCACCGGCACGAAGATCGCGTCCAGCTGGCCCGGGTGCTGGCGCAGGATTTCCATGGCCACAGTGCCCTGGCCCGCAATGGTGTGCGGGTCGTCGTAAGGATGGACGTACACAAAGCCCTTCTCATCGACCAGCTTCAGCGAGTAGGCCAGCGCTTCAGGGAAGGAATCGCCATGCAACACCACTTTGCCACCACGCGAACGCACGCCTTCGACTTTGATCTCCGGGGTGGTCTTGGGCATCACGATAGTGGCCTTGATGCCCATTTCACGCGCGGCAAGGGCCAGGCCCTGAGCGTGGTTGCCAGCGGAAGCGGTGACCACGCCGCGCGCCAGTTCTTCCGGGCTCAGTTGCGCCAGCTTGTTGTACGCCCCGCGAATCTTGAAGGAGAACACCGGCTGCAGGTCTTCGCGCTTGAGCAGAATCTGGTTGCCCAGGCGCTTGCTCAGTTGCCCGGCACTTTGCAGTGGGGTTTCGACAGCGACGTCGTAGACGCGCGAGGTGAGGATCTTCTTGACGTACTGTTCGAGCATCGGGAACGCATCACTGGCCGCGGGACAAGGGCTGCGAGTCTACCCCAGCGCTACGTCGGGCGACCACAGCAAAGCCGCCCGAGCCTTCAAGCGAGCCGTTATACTAGGCCACTTTGCAAACCGCCCTGCCCCTTTTCGGAGCCCGCATGACCCAGGACCAACTCAAACAGGCCGTCGCCCAGGCCGCTGTCGACTTCATTCTGCCCAAGCTGGATGAAAAGAGCGTCGTCGGCGTCGGCACCGGTTCGACCGCCAACTTTTTCATTGACGCCCTGGCCCAGCACAAGACTGCGTTCGATGGCGCGGTCGCCAGCTCCGAGGCCACTGCCCAGCGTCTGAAGGGCCATGGTATCCCGGTCTACGAACTGAACAGCGTCAGCGAGCTGGAGTTCTACGTCGACGGCGCCGACGAGAGCGACGCGCACCTGAACCTGATCAAGGGCGGCGGTGCGGCGCTGACCCGCGAGAAGATCGTCGCGGCAGTGGCCAAGACCTTCATCTGCATCGCCGATGGCAGTAAGCTGGTGCCGGTGCTGGGCGCCTTCCCGCTGCCGGTCGAAGTCATCCCGATGGCCCGCAGCCACGTGGCGCGCCAGCTGGTCAAGCTGGGCGGCGATCCGGTCTACCGTGAGGGCGTGCTGACCGATAACGGCAACGTCATCCTCGACGTGCACAACCTGCAGATCACCAACCCGGTGGAGCTGGAAGCGCAAATCAATGCGATCGTCGGCGTGGTCACCAATGGCCTGTTCGCCGCGCGGCCGGCAGACCTGCTGCTGCTGGGCACTTCGGAAGGTGTGAAAACCCTGAAAGCCGAGTGATGCCATTCGCGGGCAAGCCCGCTCCCACAGGCATACCACTGGTCTTGAAACTTGTGGATAAACCTGTGGGAGCGGGCTTGCCCGCGAAGAGGCCCCTCGGCCCCGCTCAATCAGCCGGCTGCTTGAACACGTAAAACAGGTTCGGCTCACTGACCAGATAGATAGTCCCCGCCTCGTCCATCGCAATCCCTTCTGCCTGCGGCACCGTCTGCATCAGCCCCTGATACCCCTTGCGCAACGCCATTGTGCTCAGCGGCTTGCCCTTCACATCCAACTCCAGCACCAGCCGCGATTCATCCGACAGCGCCAACAGATGGCCACTGCGCTCGTCGAACTGCAGGCTCGACAGGTCCCTGACGAACAGCCGCGCATCGCGCTTGCGGTCTTGAACCACGTGCACCGCATAGGGCTGCTCCGGGTTGTCGTGGGGAAAACCGTGAATCTCGTAGATCACCATCGGGTCGCGTTCCTTGGCTACGAACAGGCGCTTGCCCGCCGAGTCGTAGGCCAGGCCCTCGAAGCCCTTGTTGCCGTTCAGGCCGATCCCCAGGCTCAGTTGCTCGGCATCGCTGGCATCAAGAAACATCGTGTCGTCCTCAAGACGCACGCGGATCAGCCGCTGCGTGCGCTCATCGGTGATCACATAGCTGTTCGGCCCCACGTACTCCACCGCCTCCGGGTCGCCGAAGCCAGTCAAAGGCACGCGACGCAGAATGCGCCCGTCGAGGGATAGCTCGATCAGCTCGGAACGCTGGTTGGTCACCGTGAACAGGGTCTTGCGGTCGGGGTCGTAGGTCAGCGCGGAAACATCGTCGTCCAGCCCTTCGATCGGCTGCGCCTCGATCACCACCTGGTAGCGCTCCAGGCCCATGCTCAGTTCAGCCGGCTGCCACCAGGTCTTGAGGTTGAACCAGCCACGCTCGGCCAGGCGGAAATGCCGCTCGGCCGCACCCAGGACGAGCACGGCGAGCAGGCCAAGGACAGCCAGAAGCAGGGGCAGACGAACAGTGCGACGCATAAAGGCAGACTCGGTTTGAGGACGGCGAATCTAACCATGAACAACTGAAGTTAAGCTTAATGCCAGCATCAGAAGGGTCCGATGTTGCTGTCAGTTTTTCTTGAAGCGATAGAACAGCGCCGGCTCGCTGACCATGTACAGGTTGCCCTGGTCATCCATGGCCACTCCTTCAGCGCGCGGAATGGTGTCCTTGAGGCCGTTGAAACCGCCCAGCAAGGTCATGAAACTGACCTGCTGGCCTTGTTCGTCGAGCTCCAGCAGCATGTTCGAATCAGCCGACAGGACGAGCAGGTGGCCGGTACGCGGGTCGACACCCAATGCCGATAGATTGCGCAGGTCGAGTTCGTCGCTGGCCAGCAGTTGCTTGTCACCCTTGAGCGGGGTGCGGCCATCGGTGCTCCAGGTGTACAGCTTCGGCGGCCGTTCCTCGCCGATCACCAGGCGCTGGCGCATCGGGTCCCAGGCGATGGCTTCGAAGCCCTTGTTGCTCTTTACCGACGGGCCGAGGTCGTGGCTTGGGAAATCCGCATGGTTCAGTGATCGGGTCTGCGCATCCACTTTGACCACGGTCAGGTCATGCAGCCGCTCATCGGTGATGGCCAGCTGGCCATCTTCCAGCACGGCGACACCTTCGGGGTTATTCCAGCCCTCCAAGGGGATTTGCCGCAGCACATCACCCTCCAGGCTCAACTCGACCAGGAACGGGTTCTTGCCCATGACCACGAACAGCGTACGGGTATGCGGGTTGAACGCCACGTCCGAGGCTTCGTCATCATCCATGCCCGGCAAGGGCTTGGCGTCGATATCGACCTGGTAGTCCGGCAGCCAGACGCTTTCGCTGCGCTCGGCGCTGGTTTCAAAGCCTTCCTTGACCCACAGCAGGCCACGGTCATCCCAATGCATCGCCACGGCCACGCCATAGCCGATCACCGCAGCCGCGGCCAGGCCGAATGGCCAGCGCCGGTAGAAGCGGCGCTTGGTTTTGGGGGAAGCGGAGGCATCGGGCATGCAGGGTATTCCTGGGGAAATAGGCGAAGGTTCGCGCATTATCCGGATGGGTTGTGAAAAAACGGTAAACCGCGTCGCCTGCTTCGCGGGCAAGCCCGCTCCCACAGGTTAGGTGCAGCCCTAAGGCGCGGTGCTGTACCTGTGGGAGCGGGCTTGCCCGCGAAGAAGGCGACGCGGTATCAGCTTTAAAGCACTCGGCTCTCGAAGCGGCTCACACCCGGCAACTCCAGCACCAGCTCATCCCCCACATTGAACGGGCCAACGCCAGCCGGCGTACCGGTCAGGATCACATCCCCCGCCTGCAGCGAGAAGCACGCCGCCATATGCTGGATGATCGGCACGATCGGGTTGAGCATCATCGCGCTGTTGCCGTCCTGGCGCACTTCGCCGTTGATGGTCAGACGTACCGGAATGTCGGTCACGTCTTCAAAGGAGGCGGCGGACACGAACGGCGGCAGCACGCAGGCCCCGTCAAAGCTCTTGCACAGCTCCCATGGCAAGCCCTTCTCTTTGAGCTTGGACTGCAGGTCGCGCAGGGTCAGGTCCAGCGCCGGGGCGTAGCCGGAAATGGCGTCGAGCACTTCTTCTTCCGAAGCATGCGCGGACAGTGACTTGCCCAGCAGCACGGCGATTTCCGCCTCGTAATGCACCGAGCCACGGTCTGTCGGAATCTTGAACCCGCCTTCCAGCGGCACCACGCAGCTGCCGGGTTTGATGAACAGCAGCGGTTCGGTCGGAATGGGATTGTCCAGTTCCTTGGCATGCTCGGCATAGTTACGGCCGATGCACACCACCTTGCCCAGCGGGAAGTGGATGCGCGTGCCGTCTACGTACTGGTGCTGGTAACTCATGGCCGACTCCTTTGCTTACTGCTTTTTATTCAGGAGCGAAGATCTTACCCGGATTCATGATGCCGTTAGGGTCGAAGACGGCCTTTATTGCCTTCATGCAGGCAATTTCATCCGGCGAGCGGCTGTAGCCCAGGTAGTCGCGCTTGGTCATGCCCACGCCGTGCTCGGCGGAGATTGAGCCGTTGTAGCGCTGAACGATCTCGAACACCCATTTATTGACCTTGGTGCACGACGCGAAGAAGTCGTCCTTGCTCATGTGCTCGGGCTTGAGGATGTTCAGGTGCAGGTTGCCGTCGCCGATGTGGCCATACCAGACCACCTCGTAGTCGGGGTAATGCTGGTTGACGATGGCATCGATATCGCGCAGGAAGGCCGGGACCTTGGAAACCGTGACTGAGATGTCGTTCTTGTAAGGGGTCCAATGCGAGATGGTTTCCGACAGGTACTCGCGCAGCTTCCACAGGTTTTTCAGCTGGGTCTCGCTCTGGCTCATCACCCCGTCCAGCACCCAACCTTGCTCGACGCAGTGCTCGAAGGTGGCCAGCGCTTCGTTGGCCACCTCTTCGGTACTGGCCTCGAATTCCAGCAAGGCATAGAACGGGCAATCGGTAGCAAACGGCGCAGGCACATCACCGCGGGCCATGATTTTTGCCAGGCCCTTGTCGGAGAAGAACTCGAACGCGGTCAGGTCAAGCTTGCCCTGGAAGGCATGCAGCACCGGCATGATCGAGTCGAAGTCCGGGGTACCCAATACCATCGCGGTGAGGTTGCGCGGGGCGCGGTCCAGGCGCATGGTCGCCTCGACCACGAAGCCCAGTGTGCCTTCGGCGCCGATGAACAGCTGGCGCAGGTCATAGCCGGTGGCGTTCTTGATCAGGTCCTTGTTCAGCTCCAGCAGTTCACCTTTGCCGGTGACCACTTTCAGACCGGCGACCCAGTTGCGGGTCATGCCGTAGCGAATCACCTTGATGCCGCCGGCATTGGTACCGATGTTGCCGCCAATCTGGCTGGAGCCGCTGGAGGCGAAGTCCACCGGGTAGTAAAGGCCCTGCTCTTCGGCGAAGGCCTGCAACTGGCGGGTGATCACCCCCGGCTGGCAGACCACTGTGCGGTCGAAGGCGTTGAAGTCGAGAATCTGGTTCATGTAGTCGAAGGCGACCACCACTTCGCCATTGGCCGCCACGGCACCGCCGGAAAGCCCGGTACGGCCACCGGAGGGCACCAGCGCGATCTGATGGCGATTGGCCCAGGCGACGATTGCCTGCACCTGTTCTACGCTCTTGGGCATCACGATGGCGCTGGGTGCGGGCGGGTAATGCTTGGTCCAGTCCTTGCCAAACGCTTCCAGGGAAGCCGCGTCAGTCAAGACCTTGCCGGGGTCGACAAGGGTCATCAGTTCATCAATTGCAGCGGGGAAGGTCATCGCTGGAACTCTCGACTTATTCATAGTCACCCTGAGCACTCTTCACCTGTCGGGATAAGCTCAGATTGTGTCGCGTATGCTAGCATAGCCCTCCCGCTGTTCATGCTAAGGCCCGCGCTGCGCCTAGCATCACTCCTCGCCATTTTTTCTCCGGGATACAGGTTTACGCAGATGAGCAAGACTTCTCTCGACAAGAGCAAGATCCGGTTCCTTCTTCTTGAAGGTGTGCACCAGAACGCGGTCGATACCCTCAAGGCTGCCGGCTACACCAACATCGAATACCTCACTGGTTCGTTGCCTGAAGCCGAGCTCAAGGAAAAGATCGCTGATGCCCACTTCATCGGCATCCGTTCGCGTACCCAGCTGACCGAAGAGATCTTCGACTGCGCCAAGAAACTGGTCGCCGTGGGCTGCTTCTGCATCGGCACCAACCAGGTCGACCTGGAAGCTGCCCGTGAACGCGGGATCGCCGTGTTCAACGCACCCTACTCGAACACCCGTTCGGTGGCTGAGCTGGTGCTGGCCGAAGCCATCCTGTTGCTGCGCGGCATCCCTGAGAAAAACGCTTCCTGCCACCGTGGCGGCTGGATCAAGAGCGCGGCCAACTCGTTCGAGATCCGTGGCAAGAAGCTGGGCATCGTCGGCTACGGCTCGATCGGTACTCAACTGTCGGTGCTCGCTGAAAACCTGGGCATGCAGGTCTACTTCTACGACCCACTGACCAAACTGCCGCTGGGCAACGCCGTGCAGGTCACCAGCCTGAACGAGCTGCTGGGCCTGGCCGACATCGTCTCGCTGCACGTGCCTGAGCTGCCATCCACCCAGTGGATGATCGGCGAGAAAGAAATCCGCGCGATGAAGAAGGGCGCGATCCTGATCAACGCTGCCCGTGGCACCGTGGTCGAGCTGGACCACCTGGCCGCCGCGATCAAGGACAAGCACCTGATCGGCGCCGCCATCGACGTGTTCCCAGTCGAACCGCGCTCCAACGACGAAGAGTTCGAAAGCCCGCTGCGCGGCCTGGACAACGTGATCCTGACCCCGCATATCGGTGGCTCCACCGCCGAAGCCCAGGCCAACATCGGCCTGGAAGTGGCCGAAAAGCTGGTCAAGTACAGCGACAACGGTACCTCGGTGTCCTCGGTCAACTTCCCGGAAGTGGCCTTGCCGGCGCACCCAGGCAAGCACCGCCTGCTGCACATCCACGAAAACATCCCGGGCGTGCTCAGCGAGATCAACAAAGTCTTCGCCGAAAACGGGATCAACATCTCCGGTCAGTTCCTGCAGACCAACGAGAAAGTGGGTTATGTGGTTATCGACGTCGATGCCGAGTACTCGGACCTGGCGCAAGAGAAGCTGCAGCACGTCAAGGGCACCATCCGCTCGCGCGTACTGTTCTGAGCGTGATCGCTGGATGAAAAAGGGAGGCCTTGGTGGCCTCCCTTTTTTGTCAGCGAAATCGGATTCGTCTGCTTCGCGGGCAAGCCCGCTCCCACAGGTACTGCACAGCCCTTGAAGCTTGTGCTTTCCCTGTGGGAGCGGGCTTGCCCGCGAAAGATTCAGCACCTATTTCACAGTAACAGTGATCTTCTTCGACTCGACGCTCGGTTTGAACGGCACATGGTACTGGTCACCCAGCACCAGCTGCAGGGTGTGCTTGCCCGGCGTCAGGGTGATAGTAGCTTCGGTCTGGGCCTTGCCGAAGTGCAGCACCTGCGGGCCGGTTGGCAGTGCGGTGCCGGCTTCTGGCATCAGGCTGGTGGGCAGCGGCATGTCGGCCACGGGTTCTTTGTCGACATCCACCAGCAGGTGGTGATGGCCGGTGTGCGGGGTCTGGTCACCCGCTGGCTTGAGGTCCATGCCCTCGATACCGAACTTGACGGTGAAGGTCCTGTCGACCGTGGCACCATCGGCGGGGGAAACGATGAAGACCTTGGCATCCTTGGGCGGCTCCTGGCTCTTCAGCGCATCCGCAGCGCTGGCCAACACCGAGGCCCCCATCAGCAGACCGGCAACGGCAGCACGCGAAAATAGGCTGTTCATTCACTTCTCCTGTAATTCACTCAAAAGCCACCGCCAGAAAAATCCTACGGCGGCGGTAGTTCACCATAGCCCACAAAGAGAAATATTTCAGTTAGGGTTAAACCTCGCCAAGGCTTCAAGGTCATAGGCTGCGCTCGACCACGACGAGGAAGAAAGTCGTGGCGATAGTTATTCATTTGCCAAAAAAGGGGCATTACATGCGTTCGACCATAGGCGTACTTCTGGCAGTACTCATCACGCCGTTGGCTCAAGCCGAGCTGATAGACGAAATAGCCGACCGGGGCGAACTGCGCATTGCCGTGCAGGCCGATAACGCGCCTTACTCGTTCAAGGAAAACGAACGCTTGACGGGTTTTGAAATCGAACTCGGCCAGGACCTGGCCCGCGAGTTGGACCTGCGCGCAGAGTTCGTCGAAACGGACGAGGCAGACGTGCTGCCCGGCGTGGAAAGTGGCAAGTACGACATTGCCCTGACGCCTTCTGGTGATTCACCGAAGGAGGACAGCCCGTTCGATGTGAGCCAGCCCTTCGGCGAAAAGAAGCTGGTGATCCCGTTCCAGAAGAACAACCCGGCATTCGAAAGTGCGGTCAACAATGCACTTCAGCGCCTCAACGACAGTGGCCGCATGAAGGAACTGGACAACAAATGGTTCACGGCCTCGCAGCCAGCCCTGCCAGCGCCTGCCGCGCTTGCTCCAGCTGCAGCTCACTGAACACCAGCACCCCCTCACGCCGTAGCAAGGCCGTCGTCACCCCTTCGCCCGGCACCTTCACCCCACTGAAGGTGCCATCGTAGGTCAGCTGGTTGCCACAAGATGGGCTGCCAGACTTGAGCACCGCCACCCCAATGCCATGCCGACGCACGAGTGCCAGCGCCTGCTGCGCCCCGGCCAGAAACGCATTGCTGACATCCTCACCGGTAACCGTGATCACCTGCGCGCCACCGTCGAGCACCGCATCACCCTGGCCACCTGGGATCTCTGCGGGCGGACGGGGTGTCGGCAAACCGCCGGCCACCTCCGGGCACAAAGGCACCACGCGCCCTTCGGCCTGCCATTGCTGGAGCAAATCCGAGTGCCCGCTGGCCCGCCCGTCATAACGCACCGGCTGCCCCAGCAGGCAGGCGCTGACCAGCACCTTTGGCAGCTCAGAACGGGTCATTGCCACGGCGCCGGAACCAGCCGGTCAACGAAAGCCGCTCGCGCCCCGCGGGCAACACTTCGTGGGGCACCTCGCCCGAAAGGAAGATCACCAGGGTGCCGGACAAAGGCTGCACATCATGCACCACGTCGTCAGCCAGGAACATGCGCAACTGGCCGCCGTCCTGCGGCTGCCAGCCTTCATTGAGGTAAAGCACAGCGGAAACCATGCGCCGGTCGTCGTCGCGGAAGCGGTCCAGGTGCCGGCGATAGAATGCCCCTGGCGAGTACAGGGCGAAATGGCATTCGAAGTCTTCAAGGCCAAGGAACAGCCCCTGGTTGATGGCCAGGCGCAACTGGTCCATGGCTTCCAGATAGCGGTCGCAGGCCTCGGCCTGGCCGGGGTCGATCCACTCGATTTGGTCGCCACGGATCGCCTCGCGCACCTCCTGCGCCACGCCGCGCCCTACCCCGGCAGGGTTGAGCTGGCCTTCGGCATCCCGGCGCCGACATTCGCTCGCCAGCGCGCGCACCAGTTCGCCAGGCACGAACAGGGCCTGCTGCGACCAACCATGGGTTGCCAGATCGTCGACGACGGCCGCTAGCATCGGGTGTTCAAGGGAGATGTGCATGGCGCGCATCATATCCATAAGCCCTGCACTCGCACAGCGCCACTTGGCCGAGAATCACGCGCCCGTCTCGACAAACCGGCGCCGAGCCAAGGACAATAGCCACCTGCCGACAGGAGTCCTGAATGCGCCGTCTGTTTTCCCTGCTTCTGCTGATGATCTGCACCATGCCTGTCTGGGCAGACAGCCTCGATCAGCTGTACAAGGCCGCCGGCTGGCCCGACCAGCGCGCCCATTTCAACGATGCCGTTAGCGCCGCCCAGCAGCGCTACCGCAATAGCCTGCCGCCTACGGTTTACCAGGCGCTGGTCAACAACAGCAATCAGCGCTTCCAGGCCGAGGGCATGGACCGCCGTGCCCAGGCGCAGCTGCGCAGCGCGTTGCCCAACCCGGCGCCGGCGCTGGCCTTCTTCCAGTCACCGTTGGGGCGCAAGATCGTCGCCGCCGAACTGCTGGCCACGCGCAAGGACCAACTGGCCAAGAACGCCAAGGGCTTGCCGAAAATCCAGGCCAGCGACAACCGCCTGCTGATCATCGGCCACCTGGCCCAGGCCCTGCCGGCCCGTGAAGCCGGAGCCGAAGTCAGCCTGGCGATTGCCGGGGTGGCCGCCGACAGCCTCAGTTCGATGATCCCAGGCCTGTTCGGTGGCGGCCAGGCCCAGGGCCTGCTCGACGGCCAGCGCCAGCGGCTGATGAACCAGATTGGCGAAGACCTCAACAATACGTTGCTGTATGTCTATCGCGACCTGTCCGACGCAGAACTCGAAGAATTCGCCACCTTCGCCGAATCGCCGGATGGCAAGGCCTACTACCAGGCCGCAGTCGCCGCCGTGCGTGCGGGGCTGGCGGTCGGCCAGAGCGGCGCCAACCTCAAGTGATCAGCCCAGCCGCTGGTCGATGAAGTCGAAGTAACGCTCGCGGATGCTCGGCAGCTCGTTGGCCAGGTGGTGGCGGGCCTCAGGCAGCATGAGGATCTGCGGCTCGCTGAACTTGGCCTTGAGCACCTTGAGGTTGTAGGGCCAATCCACGGTGCCGTCCGCCTCACCTTGTACGATCAACGGCTGCCGCGTGCTGCAAGGGGCGGCCTCGATACGCTTGACCCAGGCCATCAGCGCACCGACCCAGGCGGTCGGCAGGCGTCGTGGTTGCAGCGGGTCGGCTTCCAGGAACGGCAGGAAAGTCGGGTCGTTGCTGTTCTCACTGAAGCGCCGTTCGATGCCATTGACGAAATGGCGCAGCACCCGATAACTGAATTTCGACCAGCGCCAGGCACGTGGCCGCACCAGCGGCGCCAGCAGGATCACCTGGCCATCGATCGGGCTCTGCGCCCCCTGATGCAGCAAGTGATCCACCGCAATCGCCCCACCTGTACTTTGCCCGCAAAGGTGCCATGGACGCGGCAGTTCGAGGTGGTGTGCCTGCTCGAACAAGGCATCCAGCACCTGCTGGTACAACGCGAAGTCAGTAATGCTGGCCCGCTCGCCGCTGGACAGCCCGTGCCCCGGCAGGTCGCAACTGATGACCGCATAACCCTGTTTCAACGCCCACTCGATCACGTGCCGATACAGGCCCATGTGGTCGTAGTAACCATGCAGCAGAAACAGCGTCGCCACCGGCTGCGCCGGCAGCCAGGCTTGCCCGACCAGATCGAAACCCGCCGCCTGGAATCCACCCAGCCAGCTTTGTACTGGCAGGTTCAGGCCATAGAAGCGCTGGTAGTGCTGCGCCAGGGCCGACAACGGCTGGCGAGCGCTGAACGGCGCAAGGCTGGAGCGCAGGCGGTCGGGGTGAAAAGCAGCAGGCATCGGGTACATCCACAGCGAAGCGAGTATTGACCTGTGATATTCAGCTCTTGGCCCCATCGTGGCAAGCTTGGAAACATCACTGCCAAACGACGCAGATCCCTTGTGGGAGCGGGCTTGCCCCGCGAACGCGTCAGACACGGCAACATCTTCATCCGATCTGGCGCATTCGCGGGGCAAGCACGCTCCCACAAGGGATTTGCGCCGCATCAAGCCATGTGGAAATTCCATGCAGCGCGGCATTTTGAAATCGACTCCGGGCATTCTGGCACTGCTGATCAGCGCCGCCGTGCTCTGGTGGGCCTACGACAGCTTCCAATCACGCTACCTGCGCCCGTTCGACAACCAGGCCACGCTGTTCGAAGGCAGCCAGCTGCGCCTCCCGGCCGAACTCGCCGGCCCCGGCCCGATCCGCGTGGTGCACTTCTGGGACCCGGCCTGCCCCTGCAACGTTGGCAACCAGCAGCACTTGGGCGAGCTGGTCAGCCACTTCGCGGGCAACGACGTCACCTTCCACGTCGTGCAAAAGCCCGGAAGCCACGGCCAGTTGCCGGCCAACCTCGCCGGCCTGCAGCCCATCGCCCACCTGCCCGGCAGCGAACAACTGCCCGCCTCCCCCGCCGTGGCAATCTGGGATCGCCAAGGCCACCTCGCCTACTTCGGCCCCTACAGCGAAGGCGCGGTATGCAACGCCAGCAACAGCTTCGTCGAGCCAATCCTCAAGGCGCTGCTCGATGGCCGCCAGGTCACCGCTTCGAACACCCTGGCGGTCGGCTGCTATTGCCCCTGGGCCGGCTGACGCACCCGCGCAGGGTTACCCACCACCACTGCGCCCGCAGGCACATCTCGGGTGACCACGCTGCCAGCGCCAACTACTGCATTGTCGCCAATGGTCACCCCCGGCAGGATGATCGCCGCACCGCCGATCCACACGTTGTTGCCAATGCTCACCGGCCGCCCGCTTTCCAGTCCGCTGCGCCGCTGCTGGGGGTCGAGCGGGTGGTCGGCGGTGTAGATCTGCACCGCCGGGCCGATCTGGCAGTCGTCGCCGATTCGCACCGGCACCACGTCGAGGATCACGCAATTGAAGTTCATGAAGGTGTTGCGGCCGACGCTGATGTTGTAGCCGTAGTCGCAGAAGAACGGCGGGCGGATCACCGTGCCTTCGCCAACATGGCCGAGATGTTCGGCGAGCAGGCCGTTGCGCGCGTCGTTGAGCAGTTCGACGCTGGTGTTGTAACGGTGCATCCAGTGCTTGTTGGCGATCTGTTCGGCCTGCAGCTCGGGACAACTGGCGTGATAGGGCTGGCCTGCGAGCATTTTCTGTTTTTCGCTGAGGGACATGGAAACTCCTATCGGGGGCTATGCTGTGTGCGCGAATCCGTCGATGATCGGACCACAGTTTCCGCTCGATTGCACAAGGAGTCTCGATGAAACGCAGCCTGACCCTGTTGGCCGTGGTGGTAGCCGTGGCCGCCGGCGCCGGTTACTGGTACGTGCACGGCAAACTGCCACAGCGCGACGGCGAGGTGGCGATGGCCGGCCTGCAGGCCCCGGTCAGCGTGCGTTATGACGCTCGCGGCGTGCCACACCTGCAGGCGCAGAACGAAGCGGACCTGTACCGGGCCCTGGGCTACGTGCATGCTCAGGACCGACTGTTTCAGATGGAGATCATGCGGCGCCTGGCGCGTGGCGAACTGGCCGAGGTGCTGGGGGAAAAGCTGCTGCCCACCGACACCCTGTTCCGCAGCCTGCGCATCCGCGACCAGGCGGCATTGATGGTGCAGCGCCTGGACCGCCAATCACCCGCCTGGCAGGCTCTGCATGCCTACCTCGATGGCGTGAACAACTGGCAGGCCGGCCACCCCAAACCCATGGAATTCGACCTGCTCGGTATCGCGGCCAGGCCGTTCACCGCTGAGGACACCCTGAGCATCGCCGGCTACCTGGCCTACAGTTTTGCCGCTGCATTTCGCACCGAGCCTGCGCTCACCTATATCCGCGACCAGCTCGGCCCGCAGTACTTGAAAATCTTCGACCTCGACTGGAAGCCTGATGGGGCACTGGGCACACCGCTGGCGGCAGCCGACTGGCAAAGCCTGGAAGCCCTCGCCCGGCTCAGCCATGAAGCCCTTGGCGATGCCGGCATCCCGCAGTTCGAAGGCAGCAATGCCTGGGCTGTGGCCGGCAGCCGTACTCGCAGCGGCAAGCCGTTGCTGGCCGGGGATCCGCACATCAGCTTCGCGGTGCCAGCAGTCTGGTACGAAGCCGAACTTTCGGCGCCGGGGTTCAACCTGTATGGCTACTTCCAGGCACTCAACCCGTTCGCGCTGCTCGGCCACAACCGCGACTTCGGCTGGAGCCTGACCATGTTCCAGAACGACGATGTCGACCTGATTGCGGAAAAGACCAACCCGGCCAACAGCGATCAGGTCATGGTCGATGGCCAATGGCGAATACTGGAAAAGACCCAGCAGCAGATCGCCGTCAAAGGCGAGCAGCCGGTCACCGTCGAACTGCGTCGCTCACCCCACGGGCCGATCGTCAACGAGGTATTGGGCGCGACGGCTGGTGCTGCGCCGATCGCAATGTGGTGGGCATTCCTGGAAACCGACAACCCGATCCTCGAAGGCTTCTACCAGCTCAACCGCGCCGACTCCCTTGCCAAGATGCGCGAGGCGGCAGCCAAGGTTCAGGCGCCTGGGCTCAATTTTGTCTGGGGCAATGCCCGAGGCGATATTGGCTGGTGGGCTGCGGCGCAACTGCCGATCCGCCCGGAAGGCGCCAACCCGACGTTCATCCTCGATGGCTCAAGCGCACAAGCCGACAAGCTGGGTTTCTATCCCTTCAGCGTCAACCCGCAACAGGAAAACCCGGCCAGCGGCTACATCGTTTCGGCCAACTACCAGCCGCCCGCCGTGGTGCCAGTCCCGGGCTACTACAACTTGCCGGACCGGGGCCGACAGCTGGATCGCCACCTGGCCAACCCGGACGTGAAGTGGGACATCGACAACAGCCAGGCCCTGCAACTGGACACCGCCAACGATTACGGCCCACGCACCCTCGCGCCGTTATTGGCGACCTTGCGCGGCATTGCCCAAGGCGATGAGGAAAAGGAGCTGGTCGAACAACTGGCGGCCTGGCGCGGTGACTACCCACTGGATTCGACCAGCGCCACGCTGTTCAACCAGTTTCTTTACCAATTGGCGTATGCCGCGTTGCATGACGAACTCGGTGACACCTGGTTCCCGGTACTGATCAGCACCCGCACCATCGACGCCGCCCTGCCACGCCTGGCCGCCGACGCCGAATCGCCGTGGTGGAGCACCCGCGGTGCCAATGAACGCACCGACCGCACCGCCGTCGTGCGGATCGCCTGGCAGCAAACGCTTGAACATCTGCGCGAAACCTTTGGCAAAGACCCGGCCAGCTGGCAATGGGGCAAGGCCCATACCCTGACACACAACCATCCGCTGGGCGTGAAGAAGCCGCTGAACCTGATTTTCAATGTCGGGCCGTTTGCTGCGCCAGGCACGCATGAGGTGCCCAATAACCTGTCGGCGAAGATCGGGCCGGCGCCGTGGCCGGTGACCTATGGCCCCTCGACACGTCGGCTGATCGACTTTGCCGACGCCGGACAGGCGCTGACCAGCAACCCAGTCGGACAGAGTGGGGTACCGTTCGACAGGCATTATGCAGATCAGGCCGAGGGGTACATCGAGGGGCGCTATCAGCGGGCGCAGATGGGGGTGATTCCGGCGCAGAGCACGCTCAGGCTGGTTCCAGCAGAGTAGCGAGAGTGCACCGCAGACCCCGTGGGAGCGGCTTTAGCCGCGAAGCAAGCGACGCGGTGTATGGCACCGGCTTTGCCGGTGTTCGCGGCTAAAGCCGCTCCCACAGGGGGCCACTAAATCAATGAGTCCATCACCCCTGCCACTTGCCGCCTTCGACAATCACACTCTCAGGCTTGGTGTCATCGCTCAGTTCCTTGCGCACGTACTGGTCATACAGCTTGAGCAGGAACTTCTCCTCACCCAGCTTGGCCAGCTCGGCATTCACCCAGTCACGCAGTTCGATGTTGCCTTTCTTCACCGCCGGTGCAATCGGTGCCTCTTCGCCCAGCAGCTGCGGTAGCACGCGGTAGCCCGGGTTCTGCTTGGCCCAGCTGAACAGGATCAGGTTGTCCTGGGCATAGGCATCGCCACGGCCGTTGGCCAGCGCCTGCAGCGACTCGCTGTTCTTCTCGAACTTGAGCAGTTGTATGGTAGCGTTGAGCAGCGCTACCAGCATTGAAGTGGCAATGGCGAACAGGCCGACCTGCAACGTCACGCCGACGGCCTTGAAGAAGGCGGGCAATGTACTGAGCATGAACGCGGTGTCGAAAGTCATGGCGTCGAAAGGATTCTGAAGTGGGCACATGGCCAGATCAGTAGACTTTAAAGCTATAAAAAACTTTTTATAAATACCTTTATTGCATATTGATATCGCTGAAATCTTATCGCCCTGGCCCGCGCCAGCCGGCCACAAACAAAAACGCCGACGCAAAGGCGTCGGCGTTTTTCACGCAGGGGTAAAGCAGGCTAATCAGAACGCCGGCAGCACCGCACCGCTGTATTTCTTGGCGATGAATTCCTTCACCTCTGGGCTGGTCAGCGCCTTGGCCAGCTTCTGGATAGCCTCGCTGTCCTTGTTGTCCGGGCGGGCCACCAGGAAGTTCACGTACGGCGAGTCAGCACCTTCGATCACCAGCGCATCCTTGGCCGGATTCAGGCCAGCTTCCAGGGCGTAGTTGGTGTTGATCATGTCCAGGTCGACCTGGTCGATCACACGCGCCAGCATGGCCGATTCCAGCTCGCGGAACTTCAGGTTCTTCGGGTTCTCGGCGATGTCTTTCGGCGTGGCCAGGGCGTTTTTCGGGTCTTTCAGGGTGATCAGGCCAGCTTTCTGCAGCAGGATCAGGGCGCGTCCGCTGTTGCTGCCTTCGTTAGGGATGGCAACGGTGGCGCCGTCCTTGAGCTCGGACAGGTTCTTGATCTTCTTCGAGTAGCCACCGAACGGTTCGACGTGAACGCCGATCACCGTTTCCAGGTGGGTGCCTTTGCCTTCGTTGAAGCTCTTGAGGTACGGCAGGGTCTGGAAGTAGTTGGCGTCCAGGCGCTTCTGGTCGACCTGCACGTTGGGCTGCACGTAGTCGGTGAAGACCTTGATCTGCAGGTCCACGCCCTCTTTGGCCAGGGTCGGCTTGATCAGCTCGAGGATTTCGGCATGGGGTACCGGGGTAGCGGCAACCACCAGTTTCTCGGCGGCGGCAGCCAGGCCGGAGAACGACAGGGCGGCGGCCAGGGCGGTGGTCAGCAGGGTCTTCTTCATGGTGGTCCTTGTTCTGATTCTGGCCATCGGCGATGGCGAAGTCGGTGCCCAACCGTTTCATCAGTGGGCGTGAGGCGGAAGATACCGAGATTTTTTATTCCGCAACAATACCTTTTAATTAGCTGCTTATTCCAAAAACAAAACGCCACCACCGGCTTTGCTTATGAGCGATGTCTAGCGCGCGGGGTTTGGCAGGTCGAGGTCCTCCGGCTGGATCTCCTCGCTGTCGTTGACCAGCAGCGCAAAGTGGATGATGTTCTCGAGCTCCCGGGTATTGCCGGGCCAGGCGTGGGCTTCCAGCACCTGTTGGGCCGCTTCGCTAATGAGTGGCACCGGGCGCTGCAGGCGGGCGGTGTAGATGCCGACGAAGTATTCGGCCAGCGGCAGGATATCCCCGCGCCGCTCGCGCAACGGCGGCAGCTCCAGTGCGCCTTCGCGCAGGTACTGGTACAAGCGCTCGTTGAACCTGCCGGCCTTGACCACCCGCGCGAGGTCAATGCTGGTGGCGGCCACCAGGCGCACATCCACCGGTTGCGGCTGTTGCGCACCGACACGGGTGACTTCGCGGTTTTCCAGCGCGGCCAGCAGCTTGCCCTGGATCTCCAGCGGCAGGTCGGCAATTTCGTCCAGGTACAGGGTGCCGCCGTTGGCCGAGCCGAACCAGCCGGCGCGGCTGCTGGCGGTACCGCCGTGGGTGCCGGCGCTGTAGCCGAACAGCTCGGCGTCGGCGTAGGTATGGCTGATGGCCGCGCAGTTGACCGAGACGAACAGCCCGCCACGGTCGCTGGCCCGGTGGATCTGCCGTGCCAGCAGTTCCTTGCCGGTGCCGGTCTCGCCGCGGATCAGCACCGGCAGCGGTTGCGGCGCCAGGCGTTCCAGAGCCTGGCGCAACTGCTGCGAACGCGGGTCGATGAACACCAGCGCCTTGGCACGGATGCTCAAGGGGCTCTTGTCCAGTTCAGGGAAGGTCAGCAGCGGCTGGCCGAACGGGTTTTGAAAGGTCATGACGAACTCCCGCCCCAGGCCTCCAGCGGCCGGGCGTCAGGCTAACGGTAAACAGTAGGGCCGATCAGGCGCGGCGCAGTGCGCGCTGCTCGACCCGGCTTTGCAGGCGATACAGGTAGGCGAAACCTTGTTCCCAGCGTTCATGCCCGGACTTGACGTTGATATGCCCGGCGTTGCTCAGCAAACCCGCTTCGGCACCCCAGGCCTGGGCCAGGTACAGCGCACGCGGTACGTTGATCGCCGGGTCGTTGTCGGAGCTGACCACCTGGCTGGGGAACGGCAACGCCTGCAGCGGGATTGGCGCGAAATTGCGCAAGGCGGCCGAGCAGGTTGGGCGCTCGACATCTGCCGGGGCCACCAGTAGCGCACCGCGCACACGGCGGAGCACGCCTGGGCTGGCTTGTGCGGCCCAATGCGCGACGGTGATGCAGCCCAGGCTGTGGGCGATGAGAATCACCGGCGAATCTTCAGCGGCGATGGCCTGCGCCAGCGCCTGCACCCAGTCCTCGCGTTGCGGGGTGAGCCAGTCGTGCTGCTCGACCCGGGCGCTGTTGGGCAGGGTGCGCTGCCAGTGACTCTGCCAATGGTTGTCTGGCGATCCTTGCCAGCCCGGCACAATCAGGTAACGAATCGACTCATTGCGCATGGGGACGCCTCCGGTAAGTTTGCGTGCTTGGAGACAAGTATAGGGAGAGGGTTATATTCGTAAAGGAATAAGAAGCTATTTATTAATAACCATTTTTGATTTTTGTTGTTTGGATGTGCCTGCCGTGAGAGTTGTAGTGATGCGCAGATCGAGCGCCGCCCGCGCGGCGCTCGATCTCACAGGCGCTAGAAATGCAATGACAGGCACCTTGCAGCCCCACACATCCCCTCAAGGCAAAAAAAAAGGCCCACCCCTGTCAAGAGATAAAGCCCATACGCCCCATTAAGAGCCACTTGCCTGAAGAAAACACTGAAGATCACCGCGCCGTAATCACCGCCAACTTGCTGATCCCCGCACGTTCAATCGCCGCCATGGCCCGGGCCACCTCGCCATAGTTCACACCATCATCGGCCTGCAGCTGCACACGCACCTCTGCATCCTTGGCCTTGGCCGCCTTGAGGTTGGTCTCCAGCAGGTCCGGCTGGATTTCGTCCTTGTTGATGAACAACTTGCCGCCGCCATCGATGCTCACCACCAGCGGGTCCTTCTGCTCCACCGGCGCCACGGCCTCGGTCTTGGGCAGGTTGATGGGGATGGCGTTGGTCAGCAGCGGCGCGGTGACGATAAACACCACCAGCAGCACCAGCATGACGTCCACCAGCGGCGTGACGTTGATTTCACTGAGGACTTCGTCGCTGTCCTGGGTCGAAAAGGCCATATCAGGACGCCTCCTTCACTGGCTGGGTGAAACCGGTTTGGGCCTTGTGCACGGCGGGGTGCACCAGCACGCGGAAGGCACTCTTCTGCGCCAGGCTGTAGAAGTCATGGGCGAAGTCATCCAGGTCGGCGGCGGTCAGCTTGAGGCGGCGCAGGAAGTAGTTGTAGACCAGCACCGCCGGGACGGCGACGGCGATACCCACACCGGTGGCGACCAGCGCCGCGCCGATCGGGCCGGCCACGGTTTCCAGGCTGGCCGAGCCCGCCGCGCTGATGCCCTTGAGCGCTTCCATGATGCCCCACACGGTGCCGAACAGGCCGATGAACGGCGAGGTGCTGCCGATACTGGCCACTACGGCCAGCCCGGTTTCCAGCGAGCGGCGCTCACGCACGATCTGCTGGCGCAGGGCACGTTCGAGGCGATCCTGGTGGTTGATGGCGTGGCTCAGGTCGTTGGCCTGGGTGTCGCCTACGGCAATCGCCGCATAACCTGACTGGGCAACCCGGGCTGCCGGGCCAGGCAGTTCGTGGCTGATCTCGGCGGCCGAATCCAGGCTCGATGCGGCCCAGAATTGCTGGTGGAAGCGCTTGTCCTGGTTCTTCAACCGCACGAACTGCACGACCTTGACCAGGGCCAGGCCCCAGGTGGCGACAGAGAAACCAACCAGCAGCCAGATGACTGCGCTTTCAACGGATTCGAGGGGGGATGCCAGCAGGCTCATGGTGATGTCTTCCTGTGTTCTGGGAAAAAGTTAGCGAAGTTTGAAATCAATCGGCACGCTGACCCAGCCGGCCTGGGCCACGTCGCCCTGCTTGGCGGGGACGAAGCTCCAGCGCTTGACCGCAGCCAGCGCGGCGGCGTCGAGGGCGTCGCGGCCGCTGCTCTTCTGGATCTGAATTTGCCCCGGCTTGCCGCTGGGCAATACCTCGACCCGCAGCAGCACGGTGCCTTCCCAGCCACGGCGCAGGGCCATTTGTGGGTATTCCGGCGCCGGGTTCTTCAGGTACGCGGCGTTGGCCGAGGGTGGCGTCACCGGGGCCGGTGGTGCGGGCGGCACCGGGGCCGCGACCGGAGCGGGCGCAGGGGGTGGTGACTCGACCGGCTTGGGCTGTGGCTTGGGCGGTTGCTTGGCGACCGGCTTGGGCACAGGTTTGGGCTTCGGTTTGGGCTTGGCGGCCAGCTCGTCGACCACCGGTGGCGGCGGCTCCACCACTGGCGGTGCAGGTGCCGGAGGTGGCGGCTGGACCACGGGCGGCGCAGGCGCAGCAAACTCGATGGTCATGGGCGGAATCTGCGGCGGTACCACCGGCAGCGCAGGCGTCGGCGACTGGCTCACCCAGTAGGCAGCAGCGCCGTGCAGGGCCAGCACCAGCAGCCCCAGCGCCAGCTTGTCGCGGCGCTTGAGGCCGCTGACCGGGGTGCGTTGCAGGCGCAGCTGACCCAGTGGCAGGCGAAGCGTCCGTCCAAGCTCGACCAGGTCACCCGGGGCCGGGCGCCATGGCTGGTCGTAGGCCCTGACGGCCGTCTGGACATTACCCATTGATCAAACTCCTGGGGTTCTTGATTCAGGTGTGTGGCTGAATCATCGGGCGCAGGGGCTTAGTTCTTAAAGTAATGTTTCAAGTTAAAGTTAGCTCGTTATGGAATAACAAATTTCAGGCACCGTCTCTAGCCCGCGGGTTTCGGGGGGTGTGGGCGAGAGGTGATTTGGCGATGCCTTGTCGGCATATGAAATATTCGCGCAAGGCATCGACAAAATGCGAGGGCTACGCCCTCGTTCGCGGGCAAGCCCGCTCCCACAGGGTTCAGCGCCATTCCCTGTGGGAGCGGGCTTGCCCGCGAATACGGTCGCGCGGGCAATAAAAAACCCGGGACCATGCCCGGGTTTCATATTCACCTGACGAATCAGATATCCGCCACCTTCTGCCACACCTTCGGCCTGAAGAACAGCGTCTCACCACGCGCCAACCCGGTGAGACTGTCGTGGTCCTTGACCACTTCGGCCTCGATCAGCTCGCTCTGCCCTTCCACCTTCAACGTCACCCGGGTAGTGGCACCGAGCGGGCGTATGTCCCGCACCTCGGCAGCATGGTGCCCCTCGGTCTCATGGCGCGACAACGACACCTCGTGCGGGCGGAACAGCACGTGATGACCTTCGCTCAGTGCCAGGCGGTTGGAGTCGCCGAGGAAGTGATAGACGAAGTCGTTGGCCGGCTTTTCATACACCTCGCCCGGCGAGCCGATCTGCTCAATCACGCCCTTGTTCATCACCACGATGCGGTCCGCCACTTCCATGGCTTCTTCCTGGTCATGGGTGACGAACACCGAGGTCAGGTTGATGTCCTCGTGCAGCCGCGCCAGCCAGCGGCGCAGCTCTTTGCGCACCTTGGCGTCGAGGGCGCCGAACGGCTCATCGAGCAGCAGCACCTTGGGCTCTACCGCCAGGGCGCGGGCCAGGGCGATACGCTGGCGCTGACCACCGGAAAGCTGCTCGGGATAGCGGTCGGACAGCCAGTCCAGCTGCACCATGTTCAGCAGCTCATGGACCTTCTCGGCGATCTTGCTCTCGCTCGGCCGCTCGCCCTTGGGCTTCATGCGCAGGCCGAAGGCGACGTTGTCGAACACGCTCATGTGGCGGAACAGCGCGTAGTGCTGGAACACGAAGCCGACGTTGCGATCCCGCACATCGTGGCCTGACACGTCCTCGCCGTGGAAGACGATGCTGCCGTCATCCGGCGTTTCCAGGCCGGCGATGATGCGCAGCAGGGTGGTCTTGCCGCAGCCGGACGGGCCGAGCAGAGCCACCAGCTCACCGCTGTGGATATCCAGGTTGATGTTGTCCAGGGCCTGGAAGCTGTTGAAGCGCTTGCTGACGTTACGAACTTCGATCGACATGAATCATTCCTCCGCGGCGCTATGGCGCAGGCGGTTAATACGGTTCTCGCTCCACTGCTTGAGCAGCAGGATGAAGAGCGCCAGGATCAGCAGCAGGCTGGCCACGCTGAAGGCCGCGACGTGGTTGTACTCGTTGTAGAGGATCTCCACGTGCAGCGGCAAGGTGTTGGTGACGCCACGGATATGCCCCGACACCACCGACACCGCGCCGAATTCGCCCATGGCCCGCGCGGTACACAGCACCACGCCGTAGATCAGGCCCCACTTGATGTTCGGCAGGGTCACGTGCCAGAACATCTGCCAGCCGTTGGCGCCGAGCAGGCGCGCGGCTTCCTCTTCCTGGGTGCCCTGCTCCTGCATCAGCGGAATCAGTTCACGGGCCACGAAGGGCACGGTGACGAAGATGGTCGCCAGGACGATGCCCGGCAGGGCGAAGACGATCTGGATATCGTGGTCCTGCAGCCACGGGCCGAACAGGCCCTGGGCGCCGAACATCAGCACGTAGACCAGGCCGGCGATCACCGGCGACACCGAGAACGGCAGGTCGATGAGGGTGACCAGGATGCTCTTGCCACGGAAGGTGTACTTGCTCACGCACCAGGCGGCGCTGACGCCGAACACCAGGTTCAGCGGCACCGAGATGACCACCGCCAGCAAGGTCAGCTTGAGTGCAGACAATGCATCAGGCTCGAAGATCGCCTCGAAGAAGGTACCGAAGCCGTTCTTCAGCGCCTGCGATACCACGATCACCAGCGGCAACAGCAGAAACAGCGCGAACACCAGCCAGCCGAGGCCGATCAGGATGCGCCGCGAGGTGGCACTGCCACGCCGCGCGGCATTGGCGGCGGCGGTAGTGCTCAGGGATGAACTGGACATGGCCGGGCCTCCTTCAAGGGGTTTCGATGCGGCGCTGCAGCAGGTTGATCAGCAGCAGCAGGATGAAGGAAACCACCAGCATCAACACGCCGATGGCGGTCGCGCCGGTGTAGTCGTATTGGTCGAGCTTGACCATGATCAGCAACGGCAGGATCTCGGTCTTCATCGGCATGTTGCCGGCGATGAAGATCACCGAACCATACTCGCCGACGCCACGGGCAAAGGCCAGCGCAAAGCCGGTGAGCCAGGCGGGCAGCAAGGCAGGCGCCAGCACATGGCGGAACACCTGCAGCGGCTTCGCGCCCAGGCAGGCGGCGGCCTCTTCGACTTCACGCGGGATATCGGCCAATACCGGCTGCACCGTGCGTACCACGAACGGCAGGGTGACGAACGTCAGTGCCAGGGTGATGCCCAGCGGGGTGTAGGCGATCTTGAAACCCAAGTCGGTGGCGAACTGGCCGACCCAGCCTTGCGGGGCATAGAGGGCGGTCAGGGCGATACCGGCAACGGCGGTTGGCAAGGCGAACGGCAGGTCGATCATCGCATCGATGATCTTGCGCCCGGGGAAGGTGTAGCGCACCAGCACCCAGGCCAGCAGGGTGCCGATGACGCCATTGATGATGGCGGCGAACAGGGCGGTGCCGAAACTCAGCTTGAGCGCGGCGATCACCCGCGGCGCACTGATGATGTTCCAGAACTGCTCCCAGGTGAGCTGCGAGGCATGAATGAACATGGCCGCCAGCGGTATCAGCACGATCAGGCTGAGGTACACCAAGGTGTAGCCCAGCGTCAGCCCGAAGCCGGGTATGACGGGGGAAATGCGACGTGACATAAAAATCCCTGGTTGAACGCACGAAGCCCGGCAGTCATGCCGGGCCGGTGCAGGCTTTTGAATCCTGGGGCTGCTTTGCAGCCCATTCGCGGCGCAAGGCCGCTCCCACAGGGAACCGCGATCCAATGTGGCAGCGGCCTTGCGCCGCGAATGGGCCGCAAAGCGGCCCCAGCTTCACCATGGCATTACTGCGCCTGATAGATCTGGTCGAACACACCGCCGTCGTTGAAGAACTTCGGTTGTGCAGTCTTCCAGCCACCGAAGTCCTTGTCGATGGTTACCAAATCCAGTTTCGGGAATTGCTTGCCGTATTCGGCAGCGACCTTCGCGTCACGTGGGCGATAGAAGTTTTCGGCGGCGATTTTCTGGCCGGCCGGGCTGTACAGGTGCTTGAGGTATTCCTCGGCGATCTGCTCGTTGCCCTTTTTCTGCGCGTTCTTGTCGACCACGGCTACGGGTGGCTCGGCGAGAATCGACAACGAAGGCACGACGATTTCGAACTTGTCGGCGCCGCCGTCTTCCTTCAGCGCCAGGAAGGCTTCGTTTTCCCACGCCAGCAGCACATCGCCCTGACCGTTGTTGACGAAAGTGATGGTCGAGCCACGGGCGCCGGTGTCGAGTACCGGTACGTGCTTGAACAGCTCTTTCACGTACTCGGTGGCCTTGGCTTCGCCCCCCTGTTTCAGGCCGTAGGCCCAGGCAGCGAGGAAGTTCCAACGGGCGCCGCCGGAGGTCTTGGGGTTCGGGGTGATGACCGAGACGTCCTTCTTGATCAAATCGCCCCAGTCCTTGATGCCTTTCGGGTTGCCCTTGCGCACCAGGAACACGATGGTCGAGGTGTACGGGGTGCTGGCGTCCGGCAGGCGGGTCTGCCAGTTGTCCGGCAACGTCTTGCCGAGCTTGGCGATTTCGTCGATGTCGCCGGCCAGGGCCAGGGTCACCACGTCGGCGCGCAGGCCGTCGATCACCGCGCGGCCCTGCTTGCCCGAACCACCGTGGGACTGCTGGATCTTCACCTTGTCGTCCGGGTGCGCTTGCTGCCAGTGCTTGATGAACTCGGCGTTGTACTGCTGATACAACTCGCGGGTCGGGTCATAGGACACGTTCAGCAGTTCGTAGTCCTTGGCGATGGCGGAACCGGCAAAAACGGCACTGGCCAGGGCGGCGAGCGCATAACGGCGGATGGACATGGTGAAGCTCCCGATTGGCATTTTTCTAGTTTTGAAGGTGGGGCGGTATCAGCCAGGCTTGTGGCCAGGCTGTTGCAGGCGGAACTTCTCCTTGCGCTCGATCTGCACGACCTGAGCGTTGTGCACGGTAATCTCCACCGCACCGAAACGCAGATCGCGCAGGGCGCTCTGGATCTCACGCAGAATGGTGGCTTCGTCCTGACCGTCGATGCTACGCAGAGATGCACTCATGCTCGTTCTCCTGTGAGTGAGGTGCCGGGCAGAGGTGTGAAGGGGATTTGCGCCTGGCTTGAGGGCAATAGTAGTGAGGCGCGGATATTCTTAAAAATACTGTTTAAGAATGTTTATATAACCATTTATTAAGGCGTTGACGCGGTCCTTTGTGGGAGCGGGCTTGCCCGCAAATACTGCGGTGAATTCACCACCGCATTCGCGGGGCAAGCCCGCTCCCACACGGGTCAATGTGTGCTTGAAGCTTTGTGTTCAGGCTCGCGAATCTTGTACCAGGCCACATACAGCGCCGGCAGGAACAACAGCGTCAGCAGCGTTGCACTGATGATGCCGCCGATCATGGCGTAGGCCATCGGCCCCCAGAACACTTCGCGGGCAATCGGGATCATGCCCAGGCTGGCCGCCGCCGCCGTCAGCAGGATAGGCCGCCGCCGGTGGTTGGTGGCCTCCACCACGGCATCCCACGGCGAATAGCCCTGGGCCTCGAACTCGTCGATCTGGGTCACCAGGATCACCGAGTTACGAATGATGATGCCGGCCAGGGCAAGAATACCGAGGATCGCCACGAAGCCCATCGGCGTGCCCGTAGGCACCAGCGCCAGCACCACGCCGATCAGCCCCAGTGGCGCCACGCTGACCACCAGGAACAGCTTCTGTGTGCTGTGCAGCTGGATCATCAGGAAGGTCGCCATGAGGAACAGCATCAGCGGAATGACCTTGGCGATCGGGCCTTGCGCCTTGGCACTCTCCTCCACCGTACCGCCCGTCGCCACTTCATAACCGACCGGCAACTGGCTGGCGAACTCGTCGATCTTCGGCTTGAGCTGCGCCACCAGGTCGGTGGGCTGGATCTCGCCGTTAACCGAGGCCTTGATGGTGATGGTCGGCTTGCGGTCGCGACGCCACACCAGCGGCTGCTCCAGTTCATAGCGTACGGTGGCGAAGGCCAGCAGCGGTATCGAGGTGCCGCTTGGGGTGACGATCTGCAGGTTTTGCAGGGTGTCCGGCGAACCCCGTTCGCTGTCCACGGCGCGGGCGATCACATCGATCAGGTAGATGTTGTCGTTGACCTCGGTCACCGGCGCGCCGCTAACGATGCTGTTCATCACGTTGGCCACGTCTTCGGACGACAGCCCCAGCTGACGCGCCTTGTCCTGGGCAATTTCGACGCGCAGGACCTTACCGGGCTCGTTCCAGTCAAAAATCATCTCGCCGATGTGCTCGTTGGCATCCAGCAGCGTGGCCAGGTCGATGGCGTGCTTGCGCACCTGGTCGATGTCCTTGCCGCTGACCCGATACTGGATCGGCCGGCCCACGGGCGGGCCCATCTCCAGCGACTGGACGTTGGTGCCGATACCGACGAACTCTTCATGCAGCAGTTTCTGCAGGCGCGCCATCATCCCCGCGCGCTCCTCGAAGCCCTTGCTGACGATGACCAACTGGGCGTAATACGGGTTCTGCAATTGCTGATCCAGCGGCAGATAGAAGCGGATCGCCCCTTGGCCGATGTAGGTGCTCCAGCGCACCAGGTCCGGGTCGTCCTTGATTCTTGCCTCCAGCCGGTCGACCACCTTGCGCGTCTCCTCGATCGAGGCGTTCTGCGGCAGGTTGAGGTCGACGAGGATTTCCGGGCGGTCAGAGGACGGGAAAAACTGGTTCTGCACGAAACGCATGCTGAAGATCGATAGTGCGAACAGCAGGATGGTGCCGATGATGGTCAGCCAGCGGTGGCGCATGCACCACATCAGGCCGCCTTCGAAGGCACGCCCGACCCGGCCGGGCTCTGCCTCGTGGGCCTTGAGCTTGTCCGCCTTGAGAATATGCACACCGAGCACCGGCGCGAAGAACACCGCCACCACCCAGGACACGATCAACGCCACGGCGATTACCGCGAACAGCGTGTAGGTGTACTCGCCGGCGGAACTGGCGTTGAGGCCGATCGGCACGAAGCCGGCCACGGTCACCAGGGTGCCGGTGAGCATGGGGAATGCCGTCGAGGTGTAGGCAAAGGTCGCCGCCGCCTCCTTGCTCTCGCCCATTTCCAGGCGCGTGACCATGACCTCGACGGTGATCATCGCATCGTCCACCAGCAGGCCCAGGGCGATGATCAGCGCGCCCAGCGAGATCCGCTGCATGGTGATGCCGCTGTACTCCATGAACACGAAGACCATCGCCAGCACCAACGGAATCGAGCAGGCCACCACCAGCCCGGCACGCACGCCGAGGCTGACGAAGCTCACCGCCAGCACGATCACCACCGCCTCGAACAAGGCGCTGGTGAAGCCGCCGACCGCTTCTTTGACCACCACCGCCTGATCGGACACCGTGTGCACGCCAACGCCCACCGGCAGATCCTTGATCACACTGGCCATTTTCTTTTCCAGCGCGGCGCCGAACACCTGGATGTTGCCGCCAGCCTTCATGCCGATCGCCAGGCCAATGGCGGTCTGGCCGTTGTAGCGGAACATCGGCGAGGGCGGGTCGACGTAGCCGCGCTCGATATCGGCGATATCGGCCAGGCGGAAAAACCGGTCATTGATGCGCAGGTTGACGGTCTGCAGGTCCTTTTCCGAAGCGAACTGCCCGGTGGTGCGCACCGAAATGCGCTCCGGGCCAGCCTCGATCACCCCGGCAGGGGTCACGGCGTTCTGTTGTTGCAGGGCTTGCATGACCTGGCGCTGGTCGATGCCCAGGGCTGCCAGCTTGCGGGTGGAAAATTTGAGGTACAACACTTCGTCCTGGGTGCCGATCAGCTCGATCTTGCCGATGTTGGGCACTTCGCGCACCTCGGCGCGGGCCTGCTCGACGTAATCGCGCAACTGGCGCAGGGTCAGGCCGTCGGCGGTGAAGGCGTAAATCGAGCCGAACACGTCACCGAATTCGTCGTTGAACCCTGGCCCCTGGATACCCTGGGGGAACTCGCCGCGAATGTCCTGGATCTTCTTGCGGACCTGGTACCAGATCTGCGGGATGTCGGCGGCCTTGGTGGTGTCGCGCAGGTAGACGTAGACGGTGGACTCACCGGGGCGGGTGTAGCTCTTGGTGTAATCGAGCGAGTCGAGCTCTTCGAGCTTCTTCTCGATGCGGTCGGTGACCTGGTACAGCGTTTCGTCCTGGGTCGCGCCCGGCCAGCGGGTCTGGATCACCATGGTCTTGATGGTGAAGGACGGGTCTTCTTCACGGCCCAGGTTGAAGTAGGAAAAGATCCCCATCAGCAAACCGACGAACATCAAGTACCAGACGAAAGACTGGTGGCGCAGTGCCCACTCGGACAGGTTGAAGCTTCCTTTCATTGCGCGTCCTCGTCATAGGTGACTTTCTGCCCGGGCTTGAGGCTGTTGACGCCGGCGGTGACCACGCGCTCGCCAGGTTGCACTCCGGACGCCAGCACGATGCTGTCGGCGGTGCGTTCCACCAATTTCACATCACGGGTAGCGACGGTTTTCTGCTGGGTGTCGACCACCCACACCTGGGTCTTGCCATCGCGCTCCAGCAGCGCGCTCAGGGGCAATTCGCTGCGCGGGGTGATCGCCGACGTCAGGGTCACGCTGATCGCCGTGCCCAGGTGGAAGGCTGCAGGGGTGCTGGCCAGGGTCAGACGCGCGCGTCGTGTGCGTGTGGCGGCGTCGGCCTGGGGCTCCAGTTCGCGCAGGGTGGCGGTGGTGTTGATGCTGCTGTCGAGCTGCGAAGCGACGGTGAAGGTGAGGTCCTTGGCCAGGGCTTCGGCGATGCCGATGGGCAGGTCGATCACGGCTTCCTTGACGTCGGGGCGGGCCAGGGTGACCACCGCCTGCCCGGCGGTGACGGTCTGCCCGGCTTCGGCCTGCCAGGCAGTGATCACTGCTGCATGGTCGCTGCGCAGGGTGCTGTAGTCGAGCTGGTCGCGGGCCTGGCTGACGGCTGAACGCGCCTGTTCCAGGCTGGCGCCGGTAGTCTTCAGGTCGGTCTGGGCGATGTCCAGCTGGGCCTGGGCACCGACGCCGCGGTCGTACAGCTGCTGCTGGCGGCGGGCGTTGGCCTGGGCGTTGATCCATTGCGCCTGGACCTTGGCCAGGTCGCCCTCGGCAGCGCGCAACTGGTTCTGCTGGTCGGTGGGGTCGAGGGTGGCCAGGGTATCGCCGGGTTTCACCTGCGCGCCGACATCCAGCCATCGCCGGGCGATGCGTCCGGCTACCCGGAAGCCCAGGGTACTCTCGAAGCGCGCCTGGATCGTCCCGGCGAAGCGGCCAAGCTGCGATTGCGCCTGGGCCTCGACCAGGGTCGAAAGCACCGGGCGCACGACCTCGGGTTGTTCTTCTTCGCTGCCGCACGCCGCCAACAGCAGGCCTGCAGCACAGATCAGCAGCACGCGCTTCATGGTGCAGCCCCTCCATCCTTGGCATCGACTTTTTCCACCTGCATGCCCGGATGCAACAGCTGGCCACCGGCGACCACGACCGTCTCACCGCCTTTGATACCTTGGGCGATGACCACCTTGCCGGTCAGGTAGCGGGTGACCTGGACCTTGCGCAGTTCGACCTTGTCGCCGTCACCCACCACCCAGACAGCGGGTTCGTGCAATGCCTTGGTCAGCGCCGCCCAAGGCAATTCGATGCTTGGCCTGCCCTGGGCATTGGCGGTGGCGGTCACTGGCGAGCCCAACTGCATGGCCGGCGGGACGTTGCGCAGAGCCACCTTGACCTGCACTGTGCCGCTCTGCGCGGAGACGGTCGGGGTCACTTCGCGGACAAAGCCCTGGGCCTGCACCTTGGGGTCGTCGAGCAGGCTGACGATCACGCCCGCATCACTCGGCGGCGCCACCAGCAGCGACTCGTAAACGTTGAACACTGCATCGCGGTCACCATCACGGGCCAGACTGAAGATCGGCATGGTCGCCTGCACCACCTGACCGACCTCGGCCTGGCGCTCGGTGATCACGCCATCGGCCTCGGACACCAGCGCGGTGTAGCTGAGTTGCTCATTAGCGTTGGCCAGTTGTGCCTGGGCGGCTTTCAGCGCGCTCTGGTTGCTGCGCAGCGCGGCCTCGGCGGAGTCGTACTCGCTCTGGCTGGTGTAGCCCTTGGGCAACAGCTTTTGCTGGCGGACGAACGCCGCGCTGGTCTGAGTGACCCTAGCCTGCGCGGCGAACACTTCGGCCTTGGCCGAGTCGACGTTGTTCTGCAGGTCTTTCGGGTCCAGCCGCGCCAGCACCTGGTTGGCCTTGACGTGGTCGCCGACATCGACGCTGCGCGAGATGATCTTGCCGCCCACACGGAACGACAGGTCAGTCTGCACCCGCGCCTGCACGTCACCGGTCAGGGTGACCCTGGCGGCGAAATCGGTGGGTTGCACTTGCACGACACCGACCCGAGGCATGACCTCGGGCAGTTCTTCCTTGCCGCAGCCTGTGAGCAGGCCTAGCAGCCCCAGGCCTACGGCCAACAGTGGACGCGTCACCCTCATGCAGGCTCCTAGCTTGCGCGCAAATGATTCGTGGGATGCGACTGTTAGCGTAGATCAGGGTTCAGAAAAAACACTGATGGAGGTCAGTTGGGCGGGTATGGCGGCTGTTCGGGCCTCTTCGCGGGCAAGCCCGCTCCCACAGGATCACCTCGAGTTCGAGATCTGAGGTAACTCTGTGGGAGCGGGCTTGCCCGCGAAAGGGCCGGCCCGGCCATCCATTCATTACTGGCACATGCAGTAACGAACTGATGTGAGACCTAACCCGTACAAACACTACTTTTCATTAAGGGATTACTTATCAAGGACGAATTCAGTGACTCTCGCTCAACCACACCTACTGCGACGCGGTCGCTTCTCAGAGCCCGGCAGGCTCTACTTGCTGACCACCATCACCCACCAACGAAAGCCGATTTTTCACGACTTCCAGCACGCTCGCCTGGCCATCAAACAACTGCGCATTTCGCATGAAAGCCGAGAGTGCGATTCACTGGCCTGGATTGTGATGCCAGATCACCTGCACTGGCTGGTCGAGTTGAGAGCAGTGACACTGGGTACATTGATGCGCAGGTTCAAGTCACGCACGGCCATCACGTTGCGAAGAGCAGGCGTGAGGCACAAGCCGATATGGCAGCCGGGCTATCAGGACCATGCGTTGCGGCGGGAGGAGAGTGTGGTGCATGTCGCCAGGTACATTGTTGCCAACCCGTTGCGGGCGGGGTTGGTCAAAAGTGTCAGAGACTATCCGCATTGGGATGCGGTCTGGCTCTGAATTTGTGGTGAAGCCTTCGCGGGCGAGCCCGCTCCCACAGGATCGCCACAGTCTTGAAATCTGTGGTGATCCTGCGGGAGCGGGCTTGTCGGCGCGAAGAGGCCGGTCAGGCCGAAGCAGCCGCTGCGGCAGGCCGCTTAACCTGCGGCTGCGACACATGGGCCGCAGCCCCTTCTTCGATCGCCTGCTGGATCGCCTTGCGACGACGTTCTTCTGCACGGCGGCTGAAGAACCAGACAAAGAAAGTCACCAACGACACCGACAGCAGGATCAAGCTGGCCACGGCGTTGATCTCCGGCTTAACGCCCAATCGCACCGCCGAGAACACTTCCATCGGCAAGGTGGTCGAACCGGGCCCGGAAACGAAGCTGGCCAGCACCAGGTCGTCCAGCGACAGGGCGAACGACATCATGCCGCCCGCCGCCAGCGAGGGCGCGATCATCGGGATGGTGATCAGGAAGAACACCTTCCAGGGCTTGGCACCCAGGTCCATCGCCGCTTCTTCGATCGACAGGTCCAGCTCACGCAACCGCGCCGACACCACCACCGCCACATAGGCCGCGCAGAACGTGGTGTGGGCGATCCAGATGGTGACGATGCCGCGCTCCTGCGGCCAGCCGATCATCTGCGCCATGGCCACGAACAGCAGCAACAGCGACAGGCCTGTGATCACCTCGGGCATCACCAGCGGCGCGGTGACCAGGCCACCGAACAGCGTGCGGCCCTTGAAGCGGGTGACCCGGGTCAGCACGAAGGCCGCCAGGGTACCCAGCGCCACCGCCGCCACCGCCGTATAGCAGGCGATTTCCAGCGAGCGCATCACCGAACCCATCAGCTGGGTGTTGTCGAGCAGGCCAACGTACCACTTGATCGACCAGCCGCCCCACACCGTCACCAGCTTGGAGGCGTTGAACGAGTAGATCACCAGGATCAGCATCGGCAGGTAGATGAACAGCAAGCCGAGCACCAGCATCAGCTTGGAGAAACTGAAGCGTTTCATGCGCGGCCCTCCATTTCTTTGGCCTGGCTGCGGTTGAACAGCAGGATCGGCACGATCAGGATCGCCAGCATCACTACCGCCAGGGCGGACGCCACCGGCCAGTCGCGGTTGTTGAAGAACTCCTGCCACAGCACCTTACCGATCATCAGGGTTTCCGGGCCGCCCAGCAGTTCCGGGATCACGAACTCACCCACCACCGGAATGAACACCAGCATGCAGCCGGCGATGATGCCGTTTTTCGACAGCGGCACGGTGATCTTCCAGAAGCTGTTGAAGGTGCTCGAACCCAGGTCCGAGGCGGCTTCGAGCAAGCTCTGGTCGTGCTTCACCAGGTTGGCGAACAGCGGCAGGATCATGAACGGCAGGTACGAATAGACCACGCCGATGTACACCGCCAGGTTGGTGTTGAGGATCTGCAGCGGCTGGTCGATCAACCCGATCCACATGAGGAAGCCATTGAGCAGGCCGTTGTTGCTGAGGATGCCCATCCAGGCATAGACGCGGATCAGGATCGCGGTCCAGGTCGGCATCATGATCAGCAGCAGCAGGACCGTCTGGGTCTCCTTCTTGGCGTTGGCGATGGCGTAGGCCATCGGGAAGCCGATCAGCAAGCACAACACGGTGCTGATGAACGCCATCTTCAACGAGCCCAGGTAAGCCGATATGTACAGCTCATCCTCGGTCAACAGGCCGTAGTTGGCCAGGTTGAGCACCAGTTGGATCTTGTCTTCGACGTAGCTGTAGATTTCGGTATACGGCGGGATCGCCACGTCGGCTTCGGCGAAACTGATCTTCAACACGATGAAGAACGGCAGCATGAAGAACAGGAACAGCCAGATGAACGGCACGCCGATCACCAGGTGCCGCCCCTCCGGGACCAGGCGCTGGAAGGCTCGCTTGAGCTTGCGCAGTTTCATGACCGCAGTACCACGCCGCTGTCGTCTTCCCACCACACGTACACTTCATCGCCCCAGGTCGGACGCGTGCCCTGGCGCTCTGCGTTGGCGACGAACGACTGCACTACCTTGCCGCTCGGCAGCTCGACGTAGAACACCGAGTGGCCGCCCAGGTAGGCGATGTCGTGGACCTTGCCGCGCGACCAGTTGTGCTCGCATGTCGGCTGCTCGGTGGTGACCAGCATTTTCTCCGGGCGCAGGGCGTAGGTGATGTGCTTGTCTTCGACCGAGGTGGTGATGCCGTGGCCGACGTAGATTTTGCGCTCCAGCTCCGGGCTGGCAATGATCGCGTGGCCTTCGGCGTCGTCGACCACTTCACCCTCGAACAGGTTGACGTTGCCGATGAATTCGCACACCAGGCGGCTGGTCGGCGTCTCGTAGATATCCACAGGCGAGCCGATCTGGGCGATCCAGCCCAGGTGCATGATGGCGATGCGCTGGGCCATGGTCATGGCCTCTTCCTGGTCGTGGGTCACCATCACGCAGGTCACGCCGACGCGCTCGATGATCTCGACCAGCTCCAGTTGCATCTGCGAACGCAGCTTTTTGTCCAGCGCGCCCATCGGCTCGTCGAGCAGCAACAGCTTGGGGCGCTTGGCCAGCGAGCGAGCCAGGGCCACCCGCTGACGCTGGCCACCGGACAGCTGGTGCGGCTTGCGCTTGGCGTATTGGGTCATGTGCACCAGCTTGAGCATCTCGGCCACGCGGGCGTCGATGTCGGCCTTGGGCAGCTTGTCCTGCTGCAGGCCGAAGGCGATGTTCTGCGCCACGGTCATGTGCGGGAACAGTGCGTAGGACTGGAACATCATGTTGATCGGCCGCTCATAGGGCGGCATGTCGGTGATGTCGACGCCATCGAGGAAAATCCGCCCTTCGGTCGGACGCTCGAAGCCGGCCAGCATGCGCAGCAAGGTCGATTTGCCCGAGCCGGAGCCGCCCAGCAAGGCGAAGATCTCGCCCTTGCGAATTTCCAGTGACACATCGTCTACGGCGATGGTTTCGTCGAACTTCTTCGTGACCCGGTCGATCTTGACCAGCACCTGCTTGGGTTGCTGGCCACCCTCGAGGGCTTTCTTATAGGCACCGGAGGCAACTGCCATGAGTGAAACTCCCAACAAGATTTGTGTGCCCGCCGCTGCTTGGTCAGCGGGCCTGGATTGTTACTTGCCCGACTTGACCTTGGTCCAGCTGCGGGTCATCAAACGTTGCACCTTGGGTGGCAACTCACTGTTGACGAACATCTTGTCCAGCACTTCCTGCGGTGGGTATACCGCGGCGTCAGTCCTCACGGCCTGGTCCATCAGGTCGCCAGCCTTGGGGTTCGGGTTGGCGTAACCGACGTAATCACTGACCTGGGCGATAACCTCAGGTTTCAGCAAATAGTTGATGAAGGCATGCGCCTCTTTGACGTTCTTGGCGTCCTTGGGGATCGCCAGCACGTCGAACCAGAGGTTGCCGCCTTCCTTGGGAATGGCGTAGGCCAGGTTCACGCCCTTCTTCGCTTCTTCAGCGCGGGCCTTGGCCTGGAACACATCACCGGAGAAGCCTGCCGCGACGCAGATGTCGCCGTTGGCCAGGTCGGTGATGTACTTGGACGAGTGGAAGTAGGTCACGTACGGGCGCACCGCCAGCAGCTTCTGCTCGGCCTTGGCGTAGTCCTTGGGGTCGGTGCTGTTGGGGTTGAGCCCCATGTAGTTGAGCACCGCCGGGAGCATTTCGTCCGCCGAGTCGAGGAAGGCCACACCACATTTGGAGAGCTTCTTCATGTTTTCGGGTTCGAACAGCACGGCCCAGGAATCGATGGTGTCCACGCCCAGCGCGGCTTTGACCTTCTCGACGTTGTAGCCGATGCCATTGGTGCCCCAAAGATAAGGCACGGCGTACAGGTTGCCCGGGTCGTTCTTTTCCAGGCGCTTCATCAGCGCCGGGTCAAGGTTGGAATAGTTGGGCAGCAGGTTGCGGTCGAGCTTCTGGAACGCGCCCGCCTTGATCTGCTTGCCGAGGAAATGGTTGGACGGCACCACCACGTCATAGCCGGTGTTGCCGGCCAGCAGCTTGCCTTCCAAGGTTTCGTTGGAGTCGAAAACGTCCTGCACGGGTTTGATACCGGTGGCTTTTTCGAAGTCCGCGAGTGTGGTCGGGCCGATGTAGTCGGACCAGTTGTACAGGTGCACCGTAGGCGCCGCTTGGACGCTGCATGCCAGCGTCAGGCCCGCTCCAGCCATCAAGGCTTTGCGTAAAACAGAAATAGACAAGTGGGTGGTCCTCAAAATCAGTGCCCTGGTAACGGCGCGGTGCTGCCGCGCGCATAAAACCGGCGCGCAACTTACCTTCGCAGCCTCGATGCCGCAATCAACAATTGCCATTCACTGGCTCTGGGCCGGGAAAGCCCGGCCCAGAGGTGTTGCATCGGGGTTATTTGCCCGACTTGATCTTGGTCCAGCTGCGGGTGATGTCGCGCTGGGCGGCCTTCTCTGGTGCCTTGATGGCGTACAGCTGCGCCTTCACTTCGTCAGACGGGTAGATAGCCGGGTCGCTGGTGATGTCTTTGTCCACGAACTCGGTGGCCGCCTTGTTGCCATTCGGGAAGCGCACGGCGTTGGTGATACCGGCCATCACTTTCGGCTGCAGCAGGTATTCCATGAACTTGTAGGCAGCGTCGACGTTCTCGGCGTCCTTCGGAATCGCGACCATGTCATAGAAGGTGCCGGCACCTTCCTTCGGAATGACATAGTCCAGCTTGACCTTGTCGCCCGCTTCGTGGGCACGGGCCTTGGACTGCTCCAGGTCACCCGAGTAACCCACGGCCACACAGATGTTGCCGTTGGCAAGGTCCGAGATGTACTTGGAGGAGTGGAAGTAGGTGATCGAAGGGCGAATCTTCAGGAACAGATCTTCCGCAGCTTTCAGGTCTTCTTTCTTGGTGCTGTCGCTCGGCTTGCCCAGGTAGTGCAAGGCGGCCGGGATCATCTCGGTCGGTGCATCGAGGAAGCTCACGCCACAGCTCTTGAGTTTTTCGATGTTCTCAGGCTTGAACACGACGTCCCACGAGTCGATCTTGTCGATGCCCAGCGCGGCCTTGACCTTCTCTGGGTTGTAGCCGATGCCGATGGAGCCCCACATATACGGGAAGGCAAATTTGTTGCCCGGGTCGCTGGCATCGCCAACGGCCTTGAGCAGGGCCGGGTCGAGGTTTTTCCAGCTCGGCAGCTTGGAGCGGTCCAGCTCCTGGTAGACGCCGGCCTTGATTTGCTTGGCCAGGAAATTGTTGGACGGCACGACGATGTCATAGCCGGACTTGCCTGCCAGCAGCTTGGCTTCGAGGGTTTCGTTGCTGTCGAAGACGTCGTAGACGACTTTGATGCCGGTCTCTTTCTCGAAGTTGGCCACGGTGTCCGGGGCGATGTAGTCAGACCAGTTGTACACGTGCAGTACTTTGTCGTCAGCCTGAACAGCGGTGGCCATGGCACCCATCAGGGCTGCAGCCAGCAACGTCTTGCCCATTTTCTTCATGCGTCATGCTCCAGAATTTTTATTTAGCCATCTGTTCAGCAGCCAGGACCTACGGTGCAGAGCGCCGGGCGACTGGAACAGCCGCTAGTCTGGCAAGTTACAAGGCGCTGTTTCAAGGAAAGCAGCCCCTTGTAACGACTTAATGTCACTTCGCTAGCCTAGCAGGCGCTCAACGGATCGCTTCGAGGGTCAGGTCCAGGCACTTGCGCGCCTTTTCCACCAGCTCATCCACCTCGGCATGGCTAATCACCAGGGGTGGCGCGATGATCATGGTGTCGCCCACCGCGCGCATGATCAGGCCGTTGTCGAAGCAGAAGTTGCGGCAGACCATGCCCACGCCTTTGCCTTCGTAACGGCTGCGAGTGGCCTTGTCCTTGACCAGCTCGATCGCGCCGAGCAGGCCCAGGCCGCGTACCTCGCCCACCAGCGGGTGGTCCTGCAGCTCACGCAGACGTTTTTGCAAGTACGGTGCCACATCCGTGCGGGCATTCTCGACGATCTTCTCGTCGCGCAGAATGCGCAGGTTTTCCAGGCCTACCGCAGCCGCCACCGGGTGGCCGGAATAGGTGAAGCCGTGGTTGAAGTCGCCGCCTTCGCTGATCACCTTGGCCACGCTGTCACGCACGATCACACCGCCCATGGGGATGTAACCGGAGGTAAGGCCCTTGGCGATGGTCATCAGGTCGGGTTTGAGGTCGTAGTAGTCCGAGCCGAACCATTCGCCGGTGCGCCCAAAACCGCAGATCACTTCGTCGGCGACGAAGAGGATGTCGTACTTGGCGAGAATCTCCTTCACTTTCGGCCAGTAGGTTTCCGGCGGGATGATCACGCCGCCGGCGCCCTGGATCGGCTCGGCGATGAAGGCGGCGACGTTGTCTTCGCCGACTTCCAGAATCTTTTGCTCCAACTGCTCGGCTGCCCACACACCGAACGCGTCCGGCGACATGTCGCCACCCTCACCGAACCAGTACGGCTGCGGGATGTGCACGATGCCCGGGATCGGCAAGCCGCCCTGCTCGTGCATGCCGCTCATGCCGCCGAGGCTGGCACCGGCAACGGTGGAACCGTGGTAGCCGTTGATGCGGCCGATGATCGTCTGCTTCTGTGGCTTGCCCTTCAGTGCCCAGTAGTGACGAACCATGCGCAGCACGGTGTCGTTGCCTTCGGAGCCGGAGCCGGTGAAGAACACATGGGTCATGCCCTCGGGCGCCACATCGGTGATGGCCTTGGCCAGCTCCAGCGCAGGCGGGTGGGCGGTCTGGAAGAACAGGTTGTAGTACGGCAGCTCGCGCATCTGCTTTTCGGCAGCCTGCACCAGCTCTTCACGCCCATAACCGACCGCCACGCACCACAGGCCGGCCATGCCGTCGAGGATCTTGTGCCCCTCGCTGTCCCACAAATGCACGCCCTGCGCCTTGGTGATGATGCGCGGCCCCTTCTCCTTCAGCTGCTTGTAATCACTGAAAGGTGCAAGGTGGTGCTCGCCGCTCAGGGTTTGCCATTCACGGGTTTGCGGGTTTTTGACGCTCATGTGCTTCTCCATGGTCCACAGGCCGCCGGCGGGCGGCCTCAGGGTTGATCACACAGCAAACAGCAGGAACTCACGCTCCCAGGAGCTGATGACTCGCTTGAAGTTCTCATGCTCGGCGCGTTTGGTGGCGACGTAGCCGGTGATGAATTTCTTGCCCAGGTACTGAGTCAGCGCGCGGCTGACTTCCATGCGTTCCAGGGCATCTTCGATGGTCAGCGGCAAGCGCAGGTTGCGCCGCTCGTAGCCGCGGCCCTGCACCGGCGCGCTGGCGGCGATGCCTTCGACCATGCCGATATAGCCGCACAGCAGGCTGGCGGCGATGGCCAGGTAAGGGTTGGCATCGGCGCCAGGCAGGCGGTTCTCGACGCGGCGGTTCTGCGGGCCGGCATCCGGTACGCGCAGGCCGACGGTGCGGTTTTCCTCGCCCCACTCGACGTTGACTGGCGCCGAAGTGTCGGGCAGGAAGCGGCGGAACGAGTTGACGTTGGGGGCGAACAGCGGCAGCGCTTCGGGGATGAACTTCTGCAAGCCACCGATGTGGTTGAGGAACAGCTCGCTCATGCTGCCGTCTTCATTGCTGAAGATGTTCTTGCCGGTGACCGCATCGACCACACTCTGGTGCAGGTGCATGGCGCTGCCCGGCTCGCCGGTCATTGGCTTGGCCATGAAGGTGGCGGCCACATTGTGCTTGAGCGCCGCCTCGCGCATGGTGCGCTTGAACACCAGGATCTGGTCGGCCAGGTGCAGGGCGTTGCCGTGACGGAAGTTGATTTCCATCTGCGCCGTGCCGTCTTCGTGAATCAGCGTGTCGAGGTCCAGCTGCTGCAGTTCGCACCAGTCGTAGACGTCCTCGAAGAGCGGGTCGAATTCGTTGGCGGCTTCAATCGAGAACGACTGGCGGCCGGTTTCCGGACGGCCCGAGCGGCCAACCGGCGGCTGCAGCGGGAAGTCTGGGTCTTCGCTGCGCTTGGTCAGGTAGAACTCCATCTCCGGCGCGACGATCGGCTGCCAACCTTTGTCGGCGTAGAGCTGCAGCACTTTCTTCAAGACGTTGCGCGGCGACAGCTCGACCGGGTTGCCCTTTTTGTCGTAGGTGTCGTGGATCACCTGCGCGGTCGGCTCGATGGCCCACGGCACGAGGAACACGGCGTTTTCGTCGGGGCGGCAGATCATGTCGATATCGGCCGGGTCGAGCAGTTCGTAATAGATGTCGTCATCGACGTAATCGCCGGTCACGGTCTGCAGCAGCACGCTCTCGGGCAGGCGCATGCCTTTTTCGGCGATGAACTTGTTGGTTGGCGAGATCTTGCCACGGGTGATGCCGGTCAGGTCGCTGATCAGGCATTCGACTTCGGTGATCTTGTGCTCTTTCAACCAATCGGTGAGCTGGTCGAGGTTGTTACTCATAGATACCTCAGGAGGTAATGTGGTCCGCGCTCTGATTCTGGATGGACTGGGTTGCTAAAGCAAAAACCGGCGAGCACGCGCACAGTGGATACACTGAAAACAAGCGTGTCCGTAATGAGTTTGAAAGGCAGGAAGACAAGAAAGGAAGCGAAACGCCGCTACGAGGGGTGGGCCAGGCGCGCAAAACGTCAATTATTGCGGCCAGGACGGCCACAGTGCGATTGAGGCTTGCAGAAACGACAGGGATGCCCGAGCGCACTGCAAACGCAGCGCTTTCAGGTCGCGACAAGCGGACCATGTGACCCTCGTATTATTGTGTTTTGGGTTGTGACCGAGCTTAGCCTTGTTCATTTTTTTACACAACACCTCCGTAAAAAATAAAACACGGCATGTCGGAGATAGCCCTTCTGCAGGGAAATAGCGGATAATGGCACGCCCCGATATGCAGCAAATCTGCCGTAGATGTGCCATTTCAGGGCATCATGGGGTTGGCTTGACATCAGTAAGGCTTTTCGATTGACTGGTCCTGCAAGCCCCCCTTGATTGATATTTTTAACAACAAAGGTGTTGCATCATGTCGGTACCCCCGCGTGCCGTTCAGCTTAACGAAGCGAACGCGTTCCTTAAGGAACATCCTGAGGTTCTCTACGTTGACCTTCTGATTGCAGATATGAATGGTGTGGTGCGTGGCAAGCGCATTGAGCGCACCAGCCTCCACAAGGTTTACGAGAAAGGCATCAACCTGCCGGCCTCCCTCTTCGCCCTCGACATCAACGGTTCGACCGTTGAAAGCACAGGCCTGGGCCTGGACATCGGCGATGCCGACCGCATCTGCTACCCAATCCCCGATACCCTGTGCAACGAGCCCTGGCAAAAGCGCCCGACCGCTCAACTGCTGATGACCATGCACGAGATCGAAGGCGAGCCGTTCTTCGCCGACCCTCGTGAAGTGTTGCGCCAGGTGGTGAGCAAGTTCGACGACCTGGGCCTGACCATCTGCGCCGCGTTCGAGCTGGAGTTCTACCTGATCGACCAGGAGAACGTGAACGGCCGCCCGCAGCCACCGCGCTCGCCAATCTCGGGCAAGCGCCCGCAGTCGACCCAGGTGTACCTGATCGACGACCTCGACGAATACGCCGACTGCCTCCAGGACATCCTCGAAGGTGCCAAGGAGCAAGGCATTCCGGCCGACGCCATCGTCAAGGAAAGCGCCCCGGCGCAGTTCGAAGTCAACCTGCACCACGTCGCCGACCCGCTCAAGGCCTGTGACTATGCCGTGTTGCTCAAGCGCCTGATCAAGAACATCGCCTACGACCATGAAATGGACACCACGTTCATGGCCAAGCCCTACCCGGGCCAGGCTGGCAATGGCCTGCATGTACACATCTCGGTGCTGGACAAAGATGGCAACAACATCTTCACCAGCGAGGATCCCGAGCAGAACGCCGCGCTACGTCACGCTGTCGGCGGTGTGCTCGAGACCCTGCCTGCGTCCATGGCGTTCCTCTGCCCGAACGTCAACTCGTACCGCCGTTTCGGCGCCCAGTTCTACGTGCCGAACGCGCCGAGCTGGGGCCTGGACAACCGTACCGTGGCCTTGCGCGTGCCTACAGGTTCGGCGGACGCAGTGCGCATCGAGCACCGCGTGGCGGGTGCCGACGCCAACCCGTACCTGATGATGGCCGCCGTGCTGGCCGGTGTGCACCATGGCCTGACCAACAAGGTCGAGCCGGGCGAGCCGATCGAAGGCAACTCGTACGAGCAGCTGGAGCAGAGCCTGCCGAACAACCTGCGCGATGCCCTGCGCGAGCTGGACGACAGCGAGATCCTGAACAAGTACATCGATCCGAAGTACATCGACATCTTCGTCGCGTGCAAGGAGAGCGAGCTGGAGGAGTTCGAACACTCGATCTCCGACCTTGAGTACAACTGGTATCTGCATACCGTGTAAACGAAAACGCCGCCCTCTGGGGCGGCGTTTTTCATTCGGGACCGTGTCGTCTGCTTCGCGGGCAAGCCCGCTCCCACAAGTAATCTACAACCTTCAAGTGCTGTGGCGTTCCTGTGGGAGCGGGCTTGCCCGCGAAGAGGCCGGAACTAGCAATACACGTCAGATCTGCTTCTCGAAAATCTTCGAATTACGCTGATAGTTGTACAACGATGCGCGCGCTGCCGGCAGCCGTTCCACGCCACTTGGCGCAAAGCCACGCTCACGGAACCAGTGCGCAGTCCGCGTGGTAAGCACGAACAGGGTATTCAAACCCAAGGCCCGCGCCCGGCTCTCGATCCGCTCCAGCAGCTCATCCCCACGCCCACCATGACGATACTCGGGATTCACCGCCAGGCACGCCAGCTCACCGGCCTGCGAGTCGGCAATCGGATACAGCGCCGCACAGGCGATGATCATGCCTTCACGCTCGACCACGCTGAACTGCTCGATTTCCCGCTCCAGCACCTCACGCGAGCGCCGCACCAGGATGCCCTGCTCTTCCAGCGGGCTGATCAGCTCCAGCAACCCGCCGACATCCTCGATGGTCGCCTCACGCACCACCTCGAACTGCTCCTGCGACACCAGCGTGCCGCCACCGCCACGGGTGAACAGTTCGGTAAGCAGCGCACCGTCTTCGGCATAACTGACGATATGGCTACGTGCCACACCCCCCTTGCAAGCCTCGGCAGCGGCATCCAGCAGCTCGCCCTGGTAATCCGTGCCCAGTCGCGCCAAGTGCGGCGCGATGTGCTGCGGGCGCAGCTCACGCACCAGCTTGCCTTGCTCGTCCAGCAAGCCAGGTTCGGCGCCAAACAGCAGCAGCTTGTCGGCGCCCAGCTCGATGGCGGCGCGGGTAGCCACGTCTTCGCAGGCCAGGTTGAAGATCTCGCCAGTCGGCGAGTAGCCCAGCGGCGACAGCAGCACGATGGAGCGCTCGTCGAGCAGGCGGCTGATGCCTTTGCGGTCGATGCGCCGTACTTCGCCGGTGTGGTGGTAGTCCACCCCTTCGAGCACGCCGATAGGCCGTGCAGTCACCAGGTTGCCGCAGGCCACGCGCAGCCGTGAGCCTTGCATCGGCGAAGCGGCGATGTCCATCGACAGACGCGCCTCGATGGCCAGGCGCAGGGCACCTACAGCATCGATCACGCAGTCCAGGGTCGCCGCATCGGTGATGCGCAGGCCGCGGTGGTAGTGTGGGGTCAGCCCACGGGCGGCCAGGCGGCTCTCGATCTGCGGGCGCGAACCATGCACCAGCACCAGGCGCACGCCGAGGCTGTGCAGCAGCACCAGGTCGTGGACGATGTTGCCGAAATTCGGGTGTTCCACCCCATCGCCGGGGAGCATGACCACGAAGGTGCAGTCGCGATGGGCATTGATGTACGGGGAGGCATGACGCAGCCAGTTGACGTAATCGGGCATGACAGGGCCTGTGGATAAAGTGGACGGAGAACGTTGGATCACACGGCGTTCAGGATCATCGTCGGAACAGGCTTGCGGTCACGCGCGGTCTCCTCTAGGCAAGAACGAATCAACAGGGTGGACGTTTAATTGAGGCAGTAGTGCCGGATCAGGTCACGTAATAGACGCACGGTAGGCTCGATTCGTGACATTTCAAGGTATTCGCCCGGCTGGTGGGCGCAGGCGATGTCGCCAGGGCCGAGGACGATGGTCTGGCAACCCAGCTGCTGAAGATAAGGTGCTTCGGTGCCGAACGCCACCGCTTCGGCGCGATGGCCGGTCAGGCGCTCGGCCACCTGCACCAGCTCGGCATCGGCGGTTTCCTCGAAAGGCGGCACCTCTGGGAACAGCGGCGCGTAATCGATGCGCACCTCGTGGCGCTCGGCCACTGGCTGCAGTTTTTCACGGATGGCCGCGCGCAGTTGCTCGGCATCCATGCCTGGCAGCGGGCGCAGGTCGAATTCCAGGGCGCACTGGCCGCAGATGCGGTTGGGGTTGTCACCGCCGTGGATACAACCGAAGTTCATCGTCGGCGTGGGCACGCTGAACTGCGGGTTGCGATAGGTTTCCTGCCACTGCCGGCGCAGGCCCATCAGCTCGCCCATTACCGCGTGCATGGCTTCCATCGCGCTGCGCCCAAGGTTGGGGTCGGAGGAATGGCCGCTGCGGCCCAGGATATCGATGCGGTCCATGAGGATGCCCTTGTGCATGCGGATCGGCCGCAAGCCCGTCGGCTCGCCGATCACCGCCGCACGGCCAAGCGGTTGGCCGGCCTCGGCCAGGGCACGGGCACCGGACATCGAGCTTTCTTCGTCACAGGTGGCCAGGATCAGCAATGGCTGCTTGAAGTCATGCTCCAGCAGCGGGATTACCGCTTCGATGACCAGCGCGAAAAAACCTTTCATGTCACAGCTGCCCAGGCCAACCCAGCGGCCGTCGGCTTCGGTCAGCTTCAGCGGGTCACTGGCCCACAATTGCTCGTCGTACGGCACCGTGTCGCTATGGCCGGCCAGCACCAGCCCGCCTGGGCCGCTGCCGCGGCTGGCCAGCAGGTTGAACTTGCCGGGGCTGACTTGCTGAATGTCGCAGCTGAAACCCAGGTCGCCCAACCAGCCGGCCAGCAGGTCGATGACCTGGCGGTTGGACTGGTCCAGCGCGGGTTGGGTGCAACTGACCGAGGGCGCGGCGATCAAAGCGGCAAACTGGTCTTTCAGCGTTGGCAATGGCATGCGCGTACTCCTCGAAAGCGTTGCCCATCATAGGGCTATCCGCCGTAAGGAATAAACCGTTGCCAGCCCAGTCCTGTAGACTGCACGGCAATCACGCCTTCCCTTCGAGCCTGCGATGCACAAAGAAACCGAACTCAAGCTCCGCGCCAGCCGCGAGACCCTGGCCGCACTGCGCGAGCACCCTCTGCTGAAAAAGCGCAACAAGTCCGGCTGGCAGACCCGCGAACTGCTCAACCAGTACTTCGACACCCCGGAGCGCGAGCTTTCCGCCGCCCGCGTTGCCCTGCGTCTGCGCCGCGACGGTGAGGTGATCATCCAGACCTTGAAGTGCCGCGGCCAAAGCGTGGCGGGGCTGTCCGAGCGCAACGAGTACGAGTGGAACCTGGAAAAGGCCAAGCTCGACCTGAAGAAGCTCGATGCCACTTGCTGGCCCGAGCAACTCGCCGAGCTGGACAAGAAAACCATCAAGCCCCTGTTCACCACCGATTTCACCCGCGAGTTCGCCGAGATCGCTTGGGGGCGGGGTAAGAGCAAGGTGGTGATCGAGGCAGCGCTGGACCAGGGCTTCGTGATCGCCGGCAAGCGCAAGGAAGAGATCTGCGAGCTGGAGCTGGAACTGCGCGAGGGTGAACCCGAAGCCCTGCTGGAGCTGGCCGCGGAGCTGGCTGCCAGCCTGCCGCTGATGCCGTGCGACATCAGCAAGGCCGAGCGCGGTTATCGCCTGCTGGAGCCAGACAGCTACGAACTGGGCCTGCCCAGCACCGAGCTGGACGCGGAAATGGCGGTGGACGATGCCTTCACTGCCCTCGCCTGGCAGTTGCTCGGCAGCAGCCAGCGCCTGGCCGAACAGTATCGCCACAATGGCCACTGGCGCCTGCTGCAGGACTGGGTGCAGTGCCTGGCCGAACTGCGTGCACTGGTCGCCAGTCTCGGCCAGGCCGCGCCACGCGCTACCACCCGCGACCTGCGCGCCAACCTCGACGCGCTTCTGGAAGACTGGCGCCCACTTGTGCAAGCTGGCAATGACGACGAAGACATCCGCCGCGCCGCGCCTGAGCAGTTCCTCGAAGAGCTTGAAGACGTGCGCTGGGGCCAGTTCTCCCTGGAAACCTCGCGCTGGTTGCTGGCTCGCGCCTGGACCGCAGAGCGCAAAGGCCGTGGCGAGCGTCAGGGCAAGGCGCAGCTGGCCAGTTGGCTGGCCCATCTGCTGGGTGAAGAAGGCCGCGCGCTGAAGCTGGGGCTTTATACCCAGCGTCCGGAAGACCTGGCTGAACAGCTGCCGCGTATCGAACAACTGCTGGCCTGGCTGCACCATGCGCGCCAGGTGCTGGAAGCGCCGCAGATGGACCGCTTGTATGGCGACCTGAAGAAGCTGCATGAACTGGCAGAGCTGTCGTTGGGTGAAGAGCCTGGCGAGTTGCTTGAAGCGCGTATCGAGCAGGCTCGGGCGGTCGATCAGAGCCGTGGTTGGAAGCACCTGCTCAAGGCTTGATTGCGCGTCGCACCTTTCGCGGGGCAAGCCCGCTCCCACAGGAAATCCACTGTTCTTGGGATCAGTGGGAACCTGTGGGAGCGGGCTTGCCCCGCGAAAGCTTCACCGCATAAGCGGAAGACTGGTGGTGGACTTGATCTCCGACAGCGCCACGATCGAATTGACCTCCTGAATCCCCGGCACATTCGATAACTTCTCGAAAAAAAATCGCTCATAGGCTTCAATGTCCTGCGTAACGATACGCAGCAGAAAGTCCACCGCCCCCATCAGCACATAGCACTCCAGCACTTCCGGAAAACCGCGAATCGCCTCGGTGAACTCGGTGAAGTTGGAACGGCCATGGGCGTTGAGTTTCACCTCGGCGAAAATCTGCGTGTTCAGGCCGACCTTCTTGCGGTCGAGCAAGGTCACTTGCCCACGGATAATTCCCTCCTCCTTCAGCCGCTGTATGCGGCGCCAGCAGGGCGATTGCGACAGGCCCACGCGTTCGGCGATCTGCGCGCTGGACAATGATGCATCCTCTTGCAGCAGTTGCAGAATGCGCCGGTCATAGGCATCGAGTTCGCCTTGCATCATTAATCCCCCAAACTCTTAATTTTTGAATTGAAAAATCTGCCAATGAGGCGAATTGGTCAAATCATAACGAAAAACTATCGCCTGCAGTTTCCGGCGGCAGTCATCCCGGCAAGATCCCGAAACCCTTTACCAACGCTCGGCACAGCAAGCCCGGCTAGCCTTTACCAGGAACTCATCACCTGGCACGGATGCCGCCATGCGCAAGCCCGACGATCAATCCCTCGACCTCGAACGCCTGTTGAATGACCTGCAGGCCGACCAACACCTGAACACCCGCGATGCACGGCAGGTGCTCGATCTCGCTGCCACGCAGCCGACTCGCCATCCCCTCGAAACCATTGCCGCCCTGAACCTCGAAGATCGCCTGCGTCCCGGCCAGCGCTTGCACCTGGACAGCCTTTGCCTGTGGCTGGCGAGCAAGGTCGGTCAGCCTTACCAGCGCATCGACCCCATGCAGCTCGACCTGTCCCAGGTCAACGGGCTGATCTCCCCGGCCTTCGCCCAACGCCACGGCATACTCATCCTCGCCAACGACAGCCATGGCGTTACCGTGGCCAGCGCCCAACCCTACCGGCGCGACTGGCAAGCCGACCTGGCCCGCAGCCTGGGGAAACCTGTCCATCACGTGCTGGCCAGCCCGTTGCAACTGCGCCAGCTCACCCAGTCATTGTTCCGCCTGGCCCACTCGGTGCAGGGGGCACAGCATCAGCAGGCGGCCAGCCTGGGCGAGCTCGAACAGTTGCTGGAAGCCGGTAAACGCCAAGGTGAAGCCACCGCCGACGATGCGCATATCGTGCACATCGTCGACTGGTTACTGCAGTACGCCATCGAACAACGCGCCAGCGATATCCACCTGGAGCCGCGTCGCGAGCAGGGCCGGCTGCGCTTTCGCATCGATGGCCTGTTGCACACGGTCTATGTGTTCCCCGCCAGCGTGACCCTGGCTGTGGTCAGCCGCCTGAAGCACCTGGGCCGCATGGATGTGGCGGAAAAACGCCGCCCCCAGGACGGCCGGATGAAGAGCGCCCTGCCCGGTGGCCGTGAAGTGGAGCTGCGGCTGTCGACCTTGCCCACCCCGTTCGGCGAAAAACTGGTGCTGCGGCTGTTCGACCCGCAGCAACGGCAGGAGGACTTCGACCACCTCGGCCTGGAGGGCCAGCAGTTGGCACAGTGGCAGGCACTGTTGCAGCGCCGTCAAGGCATCCTGTTGGTTACCGGGCCCACCGGGTCGGGCAAGACCAGCACGCTCTACGCCAGCCTCAAGCTGCTGGCCACGCCGGAGGTCAACTTGTGCACCATCGAAGATCCGATCGAGCGACTGGAGCCGGCGTTCAATCAGCTGCAGGTGCAACCGGCTCTGGACCTGGGCTTTGCCAACGGTGTGCGCGCACTGCTGCGTCAGGACCCGGACATCATCATGATCGGCGAGATTCGTGATCGCGAGACCGCTCTGGTTGCCGTCCAGGCCGCACTTACCGGGCACCTGGTGCTATCGACTCTGCACACCAACGACAGCTGTAGTGCCATTACCCGTCTGCTGGAGCTGGGGGTGGCCGATTACCTGATCAAGGCCACCCTGGGCGGGGTAATGGCCCAGCGGCTGGTGCGCTTGCTCTGTCGGGAGTGCCAGAAGGATGCGTCATCTGCCAGCGGCCAACTCTGCCTGACGTGCCGCGGCACCGGTTTTCATGGCCGCACGGGCTTGTTCGAACTGCTGGTGCCCAGCGAAAAGCTGCGTGCGCGGATCGGCGCAGGGGCCGACTTGGCCAGCCTGCGGCAACACGCCTTGGACGAAGGCCTACTGGACCTGCGCCGCTGCGGGGAAGCAAAAGTGGCCCGTGGGCTGACCCTTCCAGGGGAAGTTCTTCGGGTTTGTGCGTGAAGCAAAAACCCTTGTATACAAGGAACTTGCGCCCCCTATGCACGATCAAAGCGGGCATCTTCAACCCTCATCTCTCGAGGTGTTTCATCATGCGTCTCCAAACCGCCATCGCAGCCGCAGCCCTGCTTTCGCTGCCCGTTGGCTCTGCCTTTGCCGACACCTTCTGGCGCAATGTGATTTCTTCCGGTGCGACCACGGCATCGACTTACCTGACTTCAAGAGATCACAAGCTGGTCATCGCGGCGCAGGATGACGCCGGCAGCTTCGTGGCCAGCGAGGGCGCGATTCGTGGGCCATATCTGGAGGCAGCGATGCGTCAGGTACGGGCCGAGAACCCAAGCCTGCAAGCCAGCGACATGGAACTGGCCAACGCCATCCTGGCCAAGAATGCAGTAACCGAATAACTGCGTCGTCCTTTTCGCGGCTAAAGCCGCTCCCACAGGCTCAATGAAACATCTGTGGGGGCGGCTTCAGTCGGGAAGGAAGCCTAGCGATACGCCTCCACCGGCACACACGCGCAGAACAAGTTTCTATCCCCATACACATTGTCGACCCGGTTCACCGCTGGCCAGTATTTATGCTGGCGCACGTGAGCACTGGGGGCGACCGCCTGTTCCAGGCTATACGGCCGGTTCCACGGCGCCAACACATCGGCCAGCGTATGCGGGGCATGCTTGAGCGGGTTGTCCTCTGCCGGCCAGTTGCCCTCCTGCACCTCGCCGATCTCCGCACGAATCGCCAACATCGCTTCGACGAACCGGTCCAGTTCGGCTTTGGATTCGCTCTCGGTCGGCTCGACCATTAGCGTACCCGGAACCGGGAATGACATGGTCGGGGCGTGGAAACCATAGTCCATCAGGCGCTTGGCAACATCCTCCTCTGTAATCCCGGTCTGTGCCTTGAGCGGCCGCAGGTCAAGAATACACTCATGCGCCACCCGCTGGTTGCGACCACGGTACAGCACCGGGAAAGCGCCGCCGAGTTGGCCGGCCAGGTAATTGGCCGAAAGGATTGCCACTTCACTGGCATCGGCCAGTTGCGGCCCCATCATGGCGATGTACATCCAGCTGATCGGCAGAATGCTCGCACTGCCCCAGGGCGCGGCGCTGACCGCGGTGTTACTGGGGTCCAGACCTGGCACGGGTACCACCGGGTGGCTGGCAACAAACGGCTTGAGGTGATCGCGTATGCCAATCGGCCCCATGCCTGGGCCGCCACCACCGTGAGGGATGCAAAAGGTCTTGTGCAGGTTCATGTGTGACACATCGGCACCCATATCCGCCGGACGCGCCAGCCCCACCTGCGCGTTGAGGTTAGCGCCATCCATGTACACCTGGCCGCCGTGCCGGTGCACGACGTCGCAGATTTCACGGATGCCTTCCTCGTAGACGCCATGGGTCGAGGGGTAGGTGACCATCAGGCAGGACAAACGCTCGCCTGCAGCAGTGGCCTTGGCCTTGAGGTCATCGAGGTCGACGTTGCCATCATCGTCACAGTCGACAATCACCACCTCCATGCCTGCCATCTGTGCCGAAGCGGGGTTGGTGCCATGGGCCGACGAGGGGATCAGGCACAACGTGCGTTGCGGCTGATGGCGGCTGCGATGGTAGCGCGTGATCGCCATTAGCCCGGCGTATTCACCCTGGGCTCCGGAGTTGGGCTGCATGCAGATGGCATCGAAGCCGGTGATAGCGCACAACCAGCGCTCCAGCTCGTCGATCATCGCTTTGTAGCCCGTGGCCTGGGCGGCAGGCGCGAAGGGGTGGAGATCGGCGAAGGCGGGCCAGGTGATGGGGATCATTTCGCTGGTGGCATTGAGCTTCATGGTGCAGGAGCCCAGCGGGATCATCGACTGATTCAGCGCCAGGTCCTTGTTTTCGAGCTGCTTGAGGTAACGCAGCATCTCGGTTTCGCTGTGGTGCAGGTTGAACACCGAGTGGCCCAGGAACGGCGTGCGCCGAACCAGCGCGGCGGGAATCCCTTCGGGTAGGGCCTGCTGGTCGAGCGTGGCGATGTCCAGGCCGTGGTCCACGCCGAGAAAGATGTCGAACAACCGCAGCACGGTGTCTTCATTACAGGTCTCGTCCAGGCTCACGCCCAAGTGCCCGCGCCCGAGAATGCGCAAGTTGATGCGCGCCGCTTCCGCGCTTTCGATGATGGCCGCCTGGGCACCGCCGACATCCAGCGTGAGGGTGTCGAAAAAATGCTGGTTGAGGCGCTTCATACCCTTGGCTTCGAGGCCGGCGGCCAGCACGAAGGTCAGCCGGTGCACGCGCTGGGCGATGCGCTGCAGGCCTTCAGGACCGTGATACACCGCATAGAAGCCGGCGATATTGGCCAGCAGCACCTGGGCCGTGCAAATGTTGGAGTTGGCCTTCTCTCGGCGGATATGCTGCTCGCGGGTCTGCAGCGCCATGCGCAGCGCCGTGTTGCCACGGGCGTCGCGCGATACACCGATGATGCGCCCCGGCATTGCCCGCTTGTAGTCGTCTCGGCAGGCAAAGTAGGCCGCATGCGGACCGCCGTAGCCCATGGGCACGCCAAAGCGCTGGGTCGAGCCCAGTACCACATCGGCGCCAAGCTCGCCGGGCGGGGTCAATACCACCAGGCTGAGCAAGTCGGCCGCAACGCAGGCCAGGGCTTGCTGGCTGTGCAGCTGATCGATCAGCGGACGCAGGTCGCGTACTTCGCCATGGGTGTCCGGGTATTGCAACAGCGCGCCGAATACCGGGTGCTGACCGAGGTTATCCACAGCGTCGACGATCAGCTCGAAACCGAAGCCTTCAGCTCGGGTTTTCAAAACCGACAGTGTTTGCGGGTGACAGTGCTCATCGGCAAAGAACGCATTGCTCTTGTTGCGGGCAACGCGCTTGGCCAGGGCCATGGCTTCGGCGGCCGCGGTGGCTTCGTCGAGCAGCGACGCATTAGCCAGAGCCAGGCCCGTCAGATCGATGACCATTTGCTGGAAATTGAGCAGCGCTTCCAGCCGTCCTTGGGCGATTTCTGGCTGGTAAGGCGTGTAGGCGGTGTACCAGCCGGGGTTTTCCAGCACGTTGCGCAAGATGACGGTGGGCGTGACAGTGCCGTGGTAACCCATGCCGATCAGGCTGGTCCAGACTTGGTTCTGTTGCGCATAGCCGGCAAGTTTGGCAAGCGCGGCCTGCTCGTCCAGGGCAGGGGGCAAGTCGAGGGCGCGGTTGAAGCGAATGCCTGGGGGGACGGTCTGCTCGATCAGCTCGCTGCGGCTGGCGAGGCCCAAGGCGTCCAGCATGGCCTGCTGCTCCGAGGCATCGGGCCCCAGGTGGCGGCGCAGAAAAGGGTTGAGTTCTTGCAGTTGATGCAGGGATGGCGACTGTGACATGACGACGCTCTCTTCCTAGACCAGGTCTCATGGAGACTTATAAGTCTAGGAAGGATTGCCGATTCTGCGGGGAATCTTGCTGTTGCAGTGCCGGCCTCTTCGCGGCTGAAGCCGCTCCTACAGAGATTGCATCGGCATCGAATGCGCCGCCATACCTGTGGGAGCGGCTTTAGCCGCGAAGCAGACGACGCGTTATCACTCGCCGATAGCGGCTTTGTAACCAGCAGCGTCCAGCAGCTTATCCAGCTCGGCGCGGTCGCTTGGCTTGAGCTTGAAGATCCACGAATCGTAAGGTTCTTCGTTAAGCAGTTCCGGGCTGTCTGCCAGGTCTTCATTGACCGCGATCACTTCACCACCGATCGGGGCATAGATATCCGAAGCAGCCTTGACCGACTCGACCACGCCCGCCGCATCACCGGCGGCGAACACTTTGCCAACTTCTGCCAACTCAACGAACACCACGTCACCCAGGGCCTGCTGGGCGTGGTCGCTGATGCCCACGGTCACCGTGCCATCGGCTTCCAGGCGGGCCCACTCATGGCTTTCGGCAAAACGCAGTTCTTCGGGGATAGTGCTCATGTCTTGTATTCCTCGATTGGGTCAGCGGTCGGCCCGCCGTAAAATGTTCAGATCAGAGTCTTGCCGTGGCGCACGAAGGTCGGTTTGACCACCCGCACCGGGTACCACTTGCCACGAATCTCGACCTCGGCACGGTCGCCGGTGGCCATGGGTACACGCGCCAGGGCAATGGACTTGCTCAGCGTAGGAGAGAAACTACCACTGGTGATCTCCCCTTCGCCAATCCCGGCCACGCGAACTACCTGGTGGGCACGCAAAACACCGCGTTCTTCCAGTACCAGGCCGACCAGTTTGTCCTGCACGCCATGCTCGATTTCCGCGAGCAGGCCGGCGCGGCCGATGAAATCGCGTTCGGCTGGCTCCCAAGCGATGCTCCAGCCCAGGTTGGACGTCAGCGGGGTGTGGTTTTCGTCAATGTCCTGGCCGTAAAGGTTCATGCCGGCCTCCAGGCGCAAGGTGTCGCGGGCACCCAGGCCGCTTGGGGCGATTCCGGCGCCGACCAGGTCGTTGTAGAAGGCCACGGCTTCGTCGCCTGGGAAAATAACTTCCAGCCCGTCTTCCCCGGTGTAGCCCGTGCGGGCAATGAACCAGTCGCCGTCGGCACGCCCTTCGAACGGGCGCAGCTCGCGGATCAGCGCCGCACGCGGCGCGCTAAGCAAGGCTGCGACCTTTTCCCGGGCCTGGGGGCCCTGAATGGCGAGAATGGCCAGGTCGGGGCGCACCTCGATACCGACCTCCAAGTCTTTGCTATGGACTTCCAGCCAAGCGAGCACCTTGGCACGGGTGGCGGCGTTGGTGACCAGGCGGTAACCGCTTTCAGTGCGGTAGGCGATCAGGTCGTCGATGACTCCGCCCTTCTCATTGAGCAGTGGGCTGTACAGAGCCTTGCCGACGCCATCAAGGCGACCGACGTCGTTGGCCAACAGACGTTGCAGCCAATGAGTAGCATCGCTGCCATCGACATCGATCACCGTCATGTGGGAGACATCGAACACCCCACAGTCACTGCGCACCTGATGGTGTTCCTCGACCTGCGAGCCATAGTGCAGGGGCATGTCCCAGCCACCAAAGTCGACCGTCTTGGCGCCCAGCGCCAGGTGCAGGTCGTATAAAAGCGTGCGCTGTCCCATGGGTTTCTCCTTCCGGGCGTGGCGAAGCGGCGGCGGTCGTTGACGTTTGGTCGTCAGCTCTTCTTGTAGGACCCGTCGCGCGAATGCCGCGCATTGTAGCCGCAAGGGCGCGGGCTGACACCCTCAGTGACTGTGACCGGGACGTTTCGCAGAACGGCGGATCAGGCCGATGACCGGCAGCAGGCCCACCAGCACCAAGGTCAAGGCGGGCAGCGAAGCACGCGCCCACTCGCCTTCGCTGGTCATCTCGAACACCCGCACCGCCAGGGTGTCCCAGCCGAACGGGCGCATCAGCAAGGTGGCGGGCATTTCCTTGAGCACATCGACGAAGACCAGCAGCGCAGCGCTAAGGGCGCCGGGAACCAGCAGCGGTAGATACACCTTGAAAAACAATCTTGCGCCTCCGACGCCCAAGCTGCGCGAAGCCTCCGGCAGCGATGGACGGATACGCTCCAGGCTGCCTTCCAACGGCCCGTAGGCCACAGCAATGAAGCGCACCAGGTAGGCCAGCAGCAACGCCGCGAGGCTGCCCAACAACAGCGGCTTGCCGGCACCGCCCAGCCACGTGGACAGCGGGATCACCAGCTGATTGTCGAGGTAACTGAAGGCCAGCATGATCGACACGGCCAACACCGAGCCTGGCAAGGCGTAGCCCAAGTTGGCCAGGCCAACCCCGGCTCGGATACCAGCGCTCGGCACCTGGCGTCGGGCAAACGCCAACACCAGCGCCACACACACGGTGATCAACGCAGCCATGGCGCCCAGGTACAGGGTGTGCAGCACCAGGCCAATGTAGCGTTCGTCCAGGTCATGCCGCCCGCGCTGCCAGAACCAAACCAGCAACTGCAGCAACGGGATGACAAAGGCACAGGCGAACACCAGCAGGCACCAGCCACTGGCCAGCAACGCCTTCATGCCATGCAGATGATAGAGCGCCTGGCCGCGCGGGCGTTCGTTGCCAGTACGCGTGGCGCCACGGGCACGGCGTTCGCCGTAGAGCACCAGCATCACCGCCAGCAGCAGCAGGCTGGCCAGCTGTGCGGCACTGGACAGGCTGAAGAAGCCGTACCAGGTCTTGTAGATGGCGGTGGTGAAGGTGTCGAAGTTGAACACCGCCACCGCGCCGAAATCGGCCAGCGTTTCCATCAGCGCCAGCGCGATGCCGGCCCCGATGGCCGGGCGCGCCATCGGCAGGGCAACCCGCCAGAAGGCTTGCAGCGGCGACAGGCCGAGGACCCGCGCCGCTTCCATCAGGCCCTTGCCCTGAGCCAGGAAAGCCGTGCGCGCGAGCAGATAGACGTAGGGGTAGAACACCAGCACCAGGACGATGATCACGCCACCGGTGGAGCGCACCCGCGGCAGGCGCATGGGCCCGAATACCTCACGTAAGGCACTTTGCACGGGGCCAGCGAAGTCCAGCAGGCCAACGAAGACGAAGGCCAGCACGTAGGCGGGAATGGCGAACGGCAGCATCAGCGCCCAATCCAGCCAGCGCCTGCCGGGGAATTCGCAGAGGCTGGTGAGCCAGGCCAGGCTGACGCCAAGCACGGTGACGCCAACGCCTACCCCCAGCACCAGGGTGAGGGTGTTGCCGAGCAGGCGGCTCATCTGGGTATCGAGCAGGTGCGACCAGATCTGCAGGTCGATCGACTGCCAGGACAAAAGCAGGACGCTCAGCGGCAGGAGCACCAGGGCGGCGGTCAGGGTGACGGGGAGGTACCAGCGGCGTTGGGGGGTGTGGGGCAAGGCTCAAGTCTCAAGTGCGATGGCGACCGCTGCGCGGTCGTTCGCGGGCGAGCCCGCTCCCACAAGATTCGGTGTCGATCCTTGTGGGAGCGGGCTTGCCCGCGAAGAGGCCCTAAAAGGCCCCGGAAGGATAGAGCCTAGCGCTTAGTTCCAGCCAGCCCGATCCATCAAACGAATAGCCTCGGCCTGGCGCTTGCCAGCCACTTCAACCGCAATGCTATCCGCCTTGAAGCTACCCCAGGCCGCAACTTCGTCCGAAGGCTTGACCTTCGGGTTGGCCGGGAACTCCTGGTTGATGTCGGCGAACAGCTTCTGCGCTTCCTCGCCGGTCATCCACTCCACCAGCTTCTTGGCGGCCTCCGGATGCGGTGCATGCTTGGTCAAACCGATACCCGACAGGTTGACGTGGACACCACGGTCGCCCTGGTTAGGCCAGAAGATCTTCACCGGTAGGTTCGGGTTCTGCTTGTGCAGGCGCCCGTAGTAATAGGTGTTGACCACACCCACATCACACTGGCCGGCCGCGACGGCCTGGATCACCGCATTGTCATCGGAGAACACGTCGGTGGACAGGTTGTTCACCCAGCCTTTGACGATCTGCTCGGTCTTCGCTTCACCGTGGGTCTCGATCAGGGTGGCCGTCAGCGACTGGTTGTAGACCTTCTTCGCCGTGCGCAGGCACAGGCGGCCTTCCCAGTTCTTGTCGGCAAGGGCTTCGTAAGTGCTCAGCTGCGCCGGTTTGACCCGATCAGTGGAGTAGATGATGGTCCGCGCACGCAGGCTCAGGCCCGTCCAGTCATGGGACGAAGCACGGTATTGCGGCGGGATGTTCTGGTCGATGATGTCCGACTTGATCGGCTGCAGGATGCCCATCTGCTCGGCCTGCCAAAGGTTGCCTGCATCGACGGTCAGCAGCAGGTCGGCCACGCCGTTTTCGCCCTCGGCCTTGATGCGTTGCATCAGCGGGGCTTCCTTGTCGGTGATGAACTTGATCTTGACCCCGGTCTTGGCGGTGTAGGCGTCGAACACCGGCTTGATCAGCTCGTCGATGCGCGAGGAGTACACCACCACTTCGTCCGCCGCCTGGGCCGTGCCGCCGAACAGGGTCAAGGCCAAAGCGGCCAATAGGGGCTTGCGTGGCAACATGGGAAGCACTCCTCGGATCGTATGAGAGGCGCAAATGGTAGTGAATCCCATTTTGCGGCTCATCTACACAGCAGTTACCGGATGTTGCAAAGAGCCCTCAAGGCTTGGCCAAATCCGGCAGATCACCCGTCAGCCCCAACGCCTGGCGCACGAACAGCGCCTTGGCCTCTGGCAGCTTTTCGACCACTTTCAAGCCACTGTTGCGCAACCAGCGCAGCGGCAGCGGGTTGGCCTGGAACAGCCGCTCGAAACCTTCCATCGCCGCCATCAGCGCCAGGTTGTGTGGCATGCGCCGTCGCTCATAACGGCTGAGCACCTTCTCATCCGCCAGCCGCTCACCACGCTCGCAGGCGTTCACCAGCACTTCGGCCAGCACCGCCGCATCGAGAAAGCCCAGGTTGACGCCCTGCCCGGCCAACGGGTGGATGGTGTGGGCGGCATCGCCGATCAGCGCCAGCCCCTCGTCCACATAGCGCTTGGCGTGGCGCTGGCGCAGCGGCACGCAGACCCGCGGGTCGGCCTGCAGCACCTCGCCCAAACGCCCCTCGAAGGCGCGTTCCAGGGCCTTGAGGAAGGCTTCGTCCTCCAGCTCCATGAGCTGCGCGGCGTGCTCCGGCGTGGTCGACCAGACGATCGAGCACCAATCCTGTTGGCCGTCACGCGACAACGGCAGGAAGGCCAGCGGCCCTTCGTCGGTGAAACGCTGCCAGGCAGTGGCCTGGTGCGCCGCGCTGCAGCGCACGCTGGTGACGATGGCGTGGTGCAGGTAATCCCACTCACGGGTCTGGCAACCGGCCAGGCGCCGCACCGCCGAATTGGCGCCATCGGCCGCTACTACCAACGGTGCACGCAGGCGCCGGCCGTCGGCCAGGGTCAGCAGCCACTCGTCGCCAGAGCGGCGCATCTGTTCCAGGCGGGCATTGGGCAGCAGGCCGATGTCGCTGTCGTGCAGACGCTCCATCAAACCGTCCTGCACCACGCGATTTTCGACGATATGGCCGAGCACTTGTGCGTGCACGCTGGCTGCGGAAAAGTGAATCTGCCCAGTGCCGCTGCCGTCCCACACATGCATGTCCGAGTACGGCGATACACGCCGCTTGGCGATTTCGTCCCAGGCGCCCAGGCGTTCGAGAATGCGTTGGCTGGCGGCCGACAGGGCACTGACCCGCGGCTCGAACGGCGCCTGCTCATCGAACGGTTTCACCGACAGCGGGCCACCGTCGAGCAGGAGAATGTCCAGGCCGCTGTGGCGCAATGCCAGGGCCAGGGCGCTGCCGACCATACCGGCACCGACAATCAACAGATCTGCGCGCATTTCCATGCTTTACGCCTGCCTCGCTTGCGGCTTGAGCCGCACGTATAGGGTTTTATCGACCCGCGCCACCAGCTCGCCGGCAGCGTCACGGATATCGACCTGCAAACGGGGCAGGTACTTCTTGCCGCTGGCGGTCTGTTGGCGGATTTCGTCCAGCAGCGCGTCATCGACGTGGAACTCGGCATACACCGGGCCCTTGCCCGGTGAAATGAAGTCGATGCTGGCGGCCTTGTCCCAGACGATGTACTCACGGCCGAGCTGCTCGATCAGCAACAGCATGTAGAACGGATCGACCATGGAATACAGGCTGCCACCGAACTGCGTGCCGACGTAGTTGCGGTTCCAGCGGGTCAGTTTCATGCGCACCTTGACGCTGCGCATGTCCGGGCTGATGTGCTGGATGCGGATGCCGGCACCGAGGTACGGCGGGTAAAGGTTCAGCAGCCAGCGCAACATGCGTGCCCGTCGCGCCAACCGGCGCGGGTTGCTCATGCCTGCCCCCGCGAATCGGGGCGGGTGCCCAAGCCCATGGCCTGGCGGGCGAACCAGCTTTTCGCCGGGGGTAGCAAGTCGAGCCCGAGCAGGCCGAGGTTGCGCCCCGCCGCCAGCAACGGCTGATTGCTGCCGAACAGCCGAGTGACCTGGTCGGAGAAGCCGATGGTCAGCGTCTGGTCGAGACGCTGGCGCTGCTGGTACGCCTGCAGAGTCGCCAGGTCACCTGGCTGCTGCGGGCCGGCCAGCAACGCGTCGGCCAGCGACTGGACATCACGCAGGGACAAGTTGAAACCCTGCCCGGCGATGGGGTGCAGGCTATGCGCGGCATTGCCCAGCACCACCAGGTGCGGGCGGACTTGCTCCTCGGCCTCGACCAGCGCCAGCGGGTACAGGTGCCGTGCGCCGACCTGGCGCAAGGCGCCGAGGCGGTAGCCGAACGCATCCTGGAGCTCGCGCAGGAAGCTGCGGTCGTCGACTTCGGCCAGGCGCTTGGCGTCCATACCCTGACGGGTCCAGACCAGCGCGCAGCGGTTATCAGGCAACGGCAGCAACGCCATGGGGCCTTGCTCGGTAAAACGTTCGAAGGCCTGACCGCAATGGGCCTCGCCCGGGGTGATGTTGGCAATCAGCGCGCTCTGCTCATAGGGCGTGCGGCGCACATGGATGCCCAATTGCTCGCGCAACCCGGAGCGGCCGCCATCGGCCAGCACCGCCAGGTCGCATTCCAGGCTGGTGTCGTCGTCCAGCTGCAGGCGGTAGCCACCGGCAATCGCCTGCATCGCTTTCACTTCGGCGGGGCAACGCCAGCTCACCACTTCATTGTCCAGGCCTTGCCACAGGCACTGGCCCAACCAGGCATTTTCGACCACGTAGCCCAAAGCCGGCACGCCTTCTTCCAGCGCATCCAGGCGGGTGGAACCGAAGCGCCCACGGTCGGACACTTGAATCTGCCGGATCGACTCGGCGCGCGGGCTGATGGTTTGCCACAGACCCAGGTGCTGATAAATCTGCCGGGTACCGAACGAAAGCGCCGAGGAGCGCGCGTCGTAGCTGGGCTGGAAGCTGTCGCCCGGGGCGAACGGCTCGATCAGCAAGATCTTCCAGCCACGCGCCTTTGCACCCGCCTGCAGAGCCAGGGCCAGGCTGGCGCCGACCAGGCCGCCGCCGATGATCGCCAGATTCACGCGGTTCATGCTGCGTCCTTACGTGCCGCCTGCATCAGCGCCTCGATCTCGGCGACCGTCCGCGGCACGCCCGACGTCAGAATTTCACAACCCTGCTTGGTCACCACCACGTCGTCCTCGATCCTTACGCCAATGCCGCGCCATTTCTTCGCGACATTCTGGTTATCGGCGGCAATGTAGATGCCCGGTTCGACGGTCAACGCCATGCCAGGTTCCAGCACCCGCCACTCGCCACCTACCTTGTATTCGCCGACATCGTGCACATCCATGCCCAGCCAGTGACCGGCGCGATGCATGTAGAAGGCACGATGGGCTTCGCTATCGATCAGCGCCTGCACCTCGCCCTTGAGCAGACCGAGTTCGACCAGTCCCTCGGTGATCACGCGCACGGTTGCTTCATGCGCGTGGTTCCAGTGCTTGCCAGGGGCAATCTCGGTGAATGCGGCGGCCTGGGCCTTGAGCACCAGCTCGTAGATGGCCTTCTGCTCAGGCGAAAAACGCCCGCTGACCGGGAAGGTGCGGGTGATGTCGCTGGCATAGCAGTCGATTTCGCAGCCAGCGTCGATCAGCACCAGGTCACCGTCCTTGAGCGGCGCATCGTTCTCCTGATAGTGCAGGATGCAGCCATTGCGCCCGGCAGCGACAATCGAACCGTAGGCGGGCATTTTCGCCCCGCCTTTACGGAATTCGTAGTCCAGCTCGGCTTCCAGGCTGTATTCGTGCAGCCCCGCCCGGCAGGCCTGCATGGCCCGCACGTGGGCACGTGCGGAAATGTCCGCAGCCGCACGCATCACTTTCACTTCTGCCGCCGATTTATACAGGCGCATATCGTGCAACAGATGATCCAGGGCAACGAACTCGTTCGGCGGCTGGGCGCCAAGGCGCGCTTTGGAGCGGATCACGTTGATCCAGTCCATCAGCCGGCGGTCGAACTCGGGATTGCTGCCCATGGCGCTATAGACCCGCTCGCGGCCTTCGATCAGGCCGGGCAGGATCTCGTCGATGTCGGTGATCGGGAAGGCATCGTCCGCACCGAAGTCACGGATCGCGCCTTCCTGGCCCGCACGCAGGCCATCCCATTGCTCACGCTCCGGGTTGCGCTCGCGGCAGAACAGCACGTACTCGCCATGTTCGCGCCCGGGGATCAGGGCGATCACCGCCTCGGGCTCGGGGAAGCCGCTGAGGTACTGGAAATCGCTGTCCTGGCGGTAAACGTGCTCGACATCGCGGTTGCGAATGGCGACTGCGGCAGCCGGCAAGATGGCAATGCTGTTGGGGACCATCTGCGCCATCAGCGCCTTGCGCCGACGGGCATACTCGGCCTTGGGTATGTGGCTCATGGGCAGAACGACCCCCGGTTGATCAGTGCAGCGATGGCTTGGAGGCGGGTGCCGCCGGCTTGGCCAGCTCGGAGAACAGCAGCAGCGGCGCCACACGCAGGTATTCCATGACTTCCATGTAGTCGCTTTCGCCGTCTTCGGACTCTTCGAGGGCTTCCTGCACCTGGGAAATGGCAACCAGGTCCTGCAGAACATCTTTGGCCTCGTCGGAAAGGTCCTTGCCACCCGCGTTCAGACCGAAGCCGGTGATGAAGCCTTGGCACCACTGGCCCAGTGCCGCAGCACGGTCAGCCAGCGCGGCGTCATCGGTTGGCAGCAGCAGGACGATGGCCATGTCGTCACTGGTCAGCTCGCCCTTGACCATCTCTTGCAGGCCGATCAGAGCATTGCGGACAGTGTCACCGGGTTCGGTTTCCAGCAATTGGGCGGCGTCGGCCAGCCAGGCTTCGGCATCGAAGCCGGCACCGGCGCAGCTGCGCCCGACCAGCAAGCCATGCAGCTCGGCAGGAGTGACAGGATGGCCATTGCTCGAGAGCAGCATGGCGAAGGCGATGTAAGGCGATTGGGTATTAGGCATGGTCGGCTAGGCGCCAGACGGCGCATTTGACTAGAATGGAGACCTTGTATCCTAGCACCGGCAGGCGCGCCAAGACCATCGGCACTGGCCGCCACCGCTCAGGGAGAGGCATCATCGACGGGTGTGATTCAATGACGGAGCGAATCGAGTGCAACCCACGCAAGAGAACGACCTGCAAGCATTGATGAGCCGGTTCGAGTTGCTGATCGAGCGCGTCGAGCAACTAAAACGGCAGAATGCACTCTTAGTAGCTCAGGAAAAATCCTGGCGCGAAGAGCGCGCCCACCTCATCGAAAAGAACGAGATCGCCAAGCGCAAGGTCGAGTCGATGATCTTACGCCTCAAGGCCCTGGAGCAAGACTCATGAGTTCAAGCAATAGCGTCACCGTGCAGATCCTGGACAAGGAATACTCGATCATCTGCCCGCCGGAAGAACGCAACAACCTGGTCAGCGCCGCACGCTACCTGGACGGCAAGATGCGCGAGATCCGCAGCAGCGGCAAGGTGATCGGTGCCGACCGCATCGCGGTGATGGCAGCTTTGAACATCACTCACGAGATGCTGCACCGCCAGGAGGACCGCACCGACGCCCCCGCAGGCGGTGCCACCCGCGAACAGGTGCGTGACCTGCTGGAGCGAGTCGATGTGGCATTGTCCGACGACGCGGGTATCAAAAACGGCTGAGATTGGTATACTGGCGCCACTCCCTGGGGGATGCGCCAGTCGGTTATGTCCCTGAGCCGATACGCACAACCACGGGGGTTGCACGCTGGGGCCGGTGTGCATGTCCGCCCGACGGAAAGCCTTAACGCCCCCTGCAATCTCCACCTTGAACTTTCGGGTTCAAGGGCTACACCGATAGCGGTCTTATCGGGGAGCCTCATTTTTTTGCCCGCTGTTGTCGCGGGCAGATACCACACCCGTAGCCTGGGAACGCCTGTGCCATGACCGACACCGCGCCGCTCACCCGCCCCCAGCTACGTCGCCTGCTACGCAATGCCCGCCGCGCACTCACGCTCGCCCAGCAACGTCAGGCCTCATTGGGCCTGTATCGGCAACTGGCGCAGGACCCGCTGTTCCGCCGCGCCCGGCATATTGCCCTGTACCTGCCCAACGACGGTGAAATCGACCCGCGCCTGCTGCTGCGCGAAGCCCAGCGCCGGGGCAAACGCGTCTACCTGCCGGTGCTGCACGCCTGGCCGCGCACGCGCATGGTGTTTCAGCGTTTCGAACAGGGTGAAAAACTCAAGCCTAACCGCTTCCGTATTCCAGAGCCCTTGACCGACCGCAGGCGCCAACGCCCGATATGGTCACTGGACCTGATTCTGCTGCCGCTGGTGGGGTTCGATGAAGTGGGCGGGCGACTCGGCATGGGCGGTGGGTTCTATGACCGCAGCCTGGCCTACCAGGCACGCCGAAAAACCTGGAAAAAACCCCTGCTGCTGGGGCTGGCCCATGAATGCCAGAAGGTCGAACGACTGGCGCAGGCCAGTTGGGATGTACCACTGCAGGGTACGGTCTCGGACCGAGGCTGGTACCTAGCGCCGGGTTGAGTGGCGCCAGCAGGGGATCAACGTTGCGGCTGAGCGGCTTCTACCGGCGTTTGGTAGGCGATATCGAGCTTACGCTCCCAGATACCCTGGGCATAACCGGTGGTGACCACACCCAAACCGAAGATGAAGACCAGGACCCAAAGCAGGTCCGGTTTACGTTGATTCATCGAAGAATGCCCCCCAGGCATACTGTTCCGGCTCGACGACCTTCTTGGTGTCGCCAGAGCGTCTAGCGTTAAAATCGGCGCATTTTCCGCCAACCTGCGCCTGCACGCAAACGTTGACGCCAACCGGCTGTCGGTTTCGTGCAACAGGTTATTTCAAACCTTTTCAGGAGCAGTATCCATGGCCTATTGGCTGATGAAATCCGAGCCCGACGAGCTGTCGATCGAAGGCTTGGGTCGATTGGGCGAGGCACGCTGGGATGGCGTGCGCAATTACCAGGCGCGCAATTTCCTGCGCGCCATGAGCGTGGGCGATGAGTTTTTCTTTTACCACTCCAGTTGCCCGCAACCCGGCATTGCCGGTATCGCCCGCGTCACTGCCGCGGCGTATCCGGACCCGACGGCCCTGGACCCTGAGAGCCATTACCATGACGCCAAGGCCACTGCGGACAAGAACCCGTGGAGCGCGGTGGATGTGGCGCATGTGAAGACGTTCAGGCAGGTGCTGGGTTTGGGATTGCTCAAGCAGCAAAACGCGTTGGCACAGTTGCCGTTGGTGCAGAAAGGGACGCGGTTGTCGGTGATGTCGGTGACCGAGGAGCAGTGGGCGGCGATTGTTGCGCTGGCACGTTAAATTACTGGCCTGCACTCACTTGCCTCACAACGACAAAGGGCGCCTTTCGGCGCCCTACTCACAGACAGGAAGGCTTGTCATCGCCTGACACCTGCCTGGCTCTGTAATTGCTGGATTAACCAGGATCCGCAGAGTCTCACAAGCCCCTTTCGGGAACGCGCTCAGTATGGTGCATCCGGTACGCTGCTGACAACTGATCGCACTGTTGCCGGATGTGTGAAGCCTAACGTAAACCCAACGGCGGCCCGCACGGCAGCAAAATCTTCTGGCTGCATTGAAAGCACAACAAACGCTCGACCTCCACCTTGGCGCAACTTGACCCGACACCTGTCCAATCTGCAAATGGAAACGGTGTAGATCATGTCGCACTTGGCCCAACATTTCTGGGCGGGGCCTGGCAGGTAGCTTGGTAACACCACATGATGCCTGGCCAATCGCTCAGGTTGTGTTGTACTCAGCGGCACTATTGTAACCAACTGATGATTGTGGCTGTGCTTGCGAAGCACAACGACCGGTCGGACCTTGACCATCTCAGGCACCTGAAAGCCTGAAAAGTCACACATTAATACAGTCGCTTCCTTCGGCTGATACTTCAATGGCATTACCAATTTCTCTCGGAAATCTGAAGACCTTGCGCAATCTAGCGTGGTCGAGACCTCGTAAATCAAAAATTGGCAGACTCACTGAAAAGATAGAAATCTCCTACGCCGGATGCGCCACCGCTCAAGGCAATCACTGCACAATTAAGTTATTGAACAGCAAATCCTCAACAATCGGCTTGCCCTCTTCCGCTTCCATCACCTGCTGCACCTGCTTCAGCGCTTGCTGACGCAAAGCCTCTTTGGCCTCGACGTTGTTCATGTTATCCACACCCTGCTGGGTGAACAGCGCCACCAGTTGGTTGCGAATCAAGGGTTCGTGGTGCTTCACCGCCTTGGCGGCTTCATCACCGGTCACGCGCAGGGCCACGTCGGCCTTGTACACGCGCAGCTTGGGGCCACCGTCGAGGGCGTAGTTGCCGACGAAGGGCGGGCTCAGGCTGATGTAGGAGACCTTGGGGGCCCCTTCCTTGGCTTCTTCGGCCATGGCCGCCGCTGGCAGCATCAGGGCCAGCACCATCAAGATCCACGCTTTCACGAATTCGCTCCTCAAAACAATTGGCGCCAGCTTACCCAGCACTTCGCTCAAACCCAAGCCCCGGCTTATGCCAGCCCATCAGGACGGACCATGCTCATTGACCCGGCAGGCGCCCCTCCTACACTTATCGGCCACTACACGCAAAGGAATAGCCCCGATGAAAGCTGTGTTGTGCAAAACCCTGGGCCCGGCTCGCGACCTGGTGCTGGAAGAGGTGGCCAGCCCGGCACCGAAGAAGAACGAAATCCTGCTCGACGTGCAGGCGGCAGGGGTCAACTTCCCCGACACCCTGATCATCGAAGGCAAATACCAGTTCCAGCCGCCACTGCCGTTTTCGCCAGGTGGCGAGGCTGCAGGCGTGGTCGCCGCGATCGGTGAGCGCGCCGGCACATTCAAAGTCGGTGAGCGGGTGATGGCCTTGACCGGTTGGGGCGCATTCGCCGAGCAGGTAGCCGTGCCGTTCTACAATGTGCTGCCCATCCCCGACAGCATGGACTTCACCACCGCCGCCGCTTTTGGCATGACCTACGGAACCTCGATGCACGCACTCAAGCAGCGCGGCCAGCTGCAGCCCGGGGAAACCCTGCTGGTGCTGGGTGCATCCGGTGGTGTCGGCCTGGCGGCGGTGGAGATCGGCAAGGCCATGGGCGCCAAGGTGATCGCCGCGGCCAGCAGCGCCGAGAAACTCGCGGTGGCCAAGCATGCGGGGGCCGACGAGCTGATCGACTACAGCCAGGCCAACCTCAAGGACGAGATCAAGCGCCTGACCGGCGGCCAGGGAGTGGATGTGATCTACGATCCGGTCGGCGGCGAGCTGTTCGACCAGGCCGTGCGCGGACTTGCCTGGAATGGCCGGTTGCTGGTGGTCGGTTTCGCCAGCGGCACCATTCCGCAGATGGCTGCGAACCTGGTGCTGCTCAAGGGGGCGGCGGTATTGGGGGTGTTCTGGGGAGCGTTTGCCCAGCGCCAGCCGGAGGATAACGCAGCCAACTTCCGACAGCTGTTTGCCTGGCATGCCGAAGGCAAGCTCAAACCGCTGGTGTCGCAAACTTATCCACTGGCCGAGGCAGGGGCTGCGATCGAGCAACTCGGGCAGCGCAAGGCTGTGGGCAAGTTGGTGGTGTTGACCAAGTAAGACGCTGCAGTTGTATTGAGGGTAACCGCCTCTTCGCGGGACAAGCCCGCTCCCACAGGTACTTCACCAGGCCTGAGGGCAGTGGGGTACCTGTGGGAGCGGGCTTGCCCCGCGAAGAGGCCGGTACAAGCGACTCAAACCTCGCGCAAGTTATGGCACCGCCTGAAACGCGCTTCAAGATTACGATCCGGCATCTGATGATTGCGTAGCGCATTCAACGTCTGTTCGACATACTCACGGGTGGTGCCATACCGCCCTTTGGCACTGGCAAGAATTTGACTGAGCAAGGTGTCCGGCAGGTTACCGGCATAGCACGGCAAGTGCCGTTCCAGCACAAAACCCAGAGCCTGAACCTTGCTGCCATCGCCCAGCCGGCAACTGAGCCAATGCGGCCGATATGCCGGATAGGGCATTTCCCGCTGCCACAAAGCCATCAGCGAATCGTCCAGATTGCTTTCATCCAGGCGATAGGCAAATCCGCTGCACGATCCTCCACGGTCCAGGCCGAATACCAAGCCCGGGGTTTCCGGCGTACCACGGTGCTCGTGCGACCACAGGTAAAGCCCACGGTGATAGCCGTGCACGCGGGCACGCTGACGTTCGACCGAACTGCACTCCGGGCGCCAGATCAACGAACCATAGGCGAACAGCCAAACCGGCCCACCCTCATGGCGCGACATGGTCATTTGCATGGAGTTGAGCAATTGCTCGCGCGTCAATTGTTGGCCGAAGTCGAGCGCCGGCGGGTAAGCACTTTCCCAGGATAAACTATCAAGTGCCGACATAAGCTGCCGCCATTATTCCCTGTGAACTACCGATATAACGAAAATCGCTGCAAGCCATAGCACATGCGCCGGGCCTCAGGCGTCTGCAGTCACCTTAGGATAGAAGCGCGCCAACACTCAAGCCCTGAGGTCTAAGTTTCACGCCAACTTCCGACGATTGGATAGCATTGTTTCAAGTGTAGTAAGAGTTATTAGTCCAGGCGGTAAAATTTACCGCCTTATACCCAAACCCTGAAACTTCGGTTATTAACCCCGTGGCGCGTAGGCAAACACATCCGCACGCATGCGGTGTGCATCCATGCCGGCCTCGACAAGAGCGTCCAGGGTGGCATAGACCATGTTCGGCGAACCGCTCGCATAGACATGGACTGTATTCAGGTCCTGCACGTCTTCGCACACGGCCTCATGCAGCATCCCGCAACGGCCTTCCCAGCCACACAGGTCGCTGACCACCTTGTGCAGGAAGAGGTTGGGCAAGCGCTGCCATTCGTCCCAGTGCTCGATGGCGTAGAAGTCTTCAGGACGGCGCACGCCCCAGTAGAGATGCACAGGGTGCTTGAAGCCCTGGGCGCGGCAATGCTCGACCAGGCTGTGCATCTGCCCCATACCGGTACCCGCAGCGATCAACACCAGCGGCCCGTCTGGCAGCTCGGCCAGGTGGGTGTCGCCGAACGGCATCTCGATCCGCGCCAAACCGTTGCGCCGCAGTTGATCGAGCAACTGTATGGCACTGGCCTCGCGCGCCAGCACGTGCAACTCCAGGTCACGCCCACCGTGGGGCGCCGACGCCAGCGAGAAGGCTGCCGGCTTGCCGCCCTCGCGCTCAATCATCAGGTACTGCCCAGCGTGATAGCGCGGCGGCTTGCCGGCTGGCGCGCGCAGACGCACACGCCAGACGTCGCCACCGACCTCGACGCATTCACTGACGGTGCATGCCAGTTTGCGCACTGGCAGCTCGCCCAGGGCCAGCGCACCATCCCAGAGCAAAACGCAGTCCTCCAGCGGTTCGGCGATGCAGGTGAACAGTTCGCCATGGTCGCGCACCTCACCATTTTGGCGAACACGACCTTCGACCAACAACGCGGCGCAGACATGGCAGTTGCCATTGCGGCAGCTGTTCGGGCATTCATAGCCCAGCCGCCGCGCCCCATCCAGGATCCGTTCCCCGGGTTCGAGCGCCAGCACTGCCCCGGACGGCTGCAACGTTACCTGCATCAATCTATTCCCAACTGATCCCACAGCTCATCGATGCGGCGGGTGACGGCCTCGTCCTTGACGATGACCCGGCCCCATTCGCGTGTCGTCTCGCCCGGCCACTTGTGCGTGGCATCCAGGCCCATCTTCGACCCCAGCCCCGATACCGGCGACGCGAAGTCCAGGTAGTCGATCGGCGTGTTGTCGATCATCACCGTATCACGCTTGGGGTCCATGCGCGTGGTGATGGCCCAGATCACATCGTTCCAGTCGCGGGCGTTGATATCGTCGTCGGTGACGATAACGAATTTTGTGTACATGAACTGTCGCAGGAACGACCACACGCCCAGCATCACGCGCTTGGCGTGGCCCGGGTACTGCTTCTTGATGGTCACAACCGCCATGCGGTACGAGCAGCCTTCAGGCGGCAGGTAGAAGTCGACGATCTCCGGGAACTGCTTCTGCAGGATCGGCACGAATACTTCGTTCAACGCTACACCCAGGATCGCCGGCTCATCTGGCGGCCGACCAGTGTAGGTGCTGTGGTAGATCGGCTTCTGCCGGTGGGTGATGCGCTCCACGGTGAACACCGGGAAGCTATCAACCTCGTTGTAGTAGCCGGTGTGGTCGCCGTAAGGGCCTTCCGGCGCCATTTCACCCGGGTGGATCACACCTTCGAGGATGATCTCGGCGGTGGCCGGCACCTGCAGGTTGCTGCCACGGCACTTGACCAGCTCGGTGCGGTTGCCGCGCAGGAGGCCTGCGAAGGCGTACTCGGACAGGGTATCGGGCACCGGCGTCACGGCGCCGAGGATGGTCGCAGGGTCGGCGCCCAGCGCCACGGCGACCGGGAACGGTTGGCCAGGGTTCTTCTCGCACCACTCGCGATAATCCAGCGCCCCGCCACGATGGCTCAGCCAGCGCATGATGACCTTGTTGCGGCCAATGACCTGCTGGCGATAGATCCCCAGGTTCTGGCGGTCCTTGTTCGGCCCGCGGGTCACGGTCAGGCCCCAGGTGATCAGGGGTGCCACGTCGCCCGGCCAGCAGTGCTGGATCGGCAGCAGGCCGAGGTCGACGTCGTCGCCCTCGACCACGACTTCCTGGCAGACCGCGTCCTTGACCACTTTCGGCGCCATCGACACGACTTTCTTGAAAATCGGCAGTTTCGACCAGGCATCCTTCAGGCCTTTGGGCGGCTCCGGCTCCTTGAGGAAGGCCAGCAGCTTGCCGATCTCGCGCAGCTCATCGACCGACTCCGCGCCCATGCCCATGGCCACCCGCTGCGGGGTGCCGAACAGGTTGCCGAGTACCGGGATGTCGAAGCCCGTGGGCTTTTCGAACAGCAACGCCGGCCCCTTGGCACGCAGGGTGCGGTCGCACACCTCGGTCATTTCCAGAACGGGGGAGATCGGAACCTGGATGCGCTTGAGTTCGCCGCGCTGCTCCAAGCCACGGATGAAGTCGCGTAAATCGCGATACTGCATGCATGAGCCTCGTGTTGGCCGTATCGGTCGGGGTGCAGAGTGTAGCGCTGATCGGTTTTTTTGGGGGGCAAAAATGACTTGGGGCCGCTGCGCAACCCTTCGCGGGGCAAGTCCGCTCCCACAGGTGCTATGCAATCCCTGTGGGAGCGGGCTTGCCCCGCGAAGGGCTGCGCAGCAGCCCCAATTCACAAAGCTAAAACTTACTTGCGCTTCATCGACAGGAAGAACTCGTCGTTGGTCTTGGTCTGCTTGAGCTTGTCGACCAGGAACTCGATGGCGGCGATTTCATCCATCGGGTGCAGCAGCTTGCGCAGGATCCACATGCGCTGCAGTTCGTCGTCGGCGGTCAGCAGCTCTTCGCGGCGGGTGCCCGAGCGGTTGATGTTGATGGCCGGGAACACGCGCTTTTCAGCGATGCGACGGTCCAGGGGCAGCTCCATGTTGCCGGTACCCTTGAACTCTTCGTAGATCACTTCGTCCATCTTCGAGCCGGTTTCGACCAGCGCGGTGGCGATGATGGTCAGCGAACCGCCTTCCTCGATGTTACGCGCGGCGCCGAAGAAGCGCTTCGGCTTCTCCAGTGCGTGGGCGTCGACACCGCCGGTCAGGACCTTGCCGGAGCTCGGGATCACGGTGTTGTAGGCGCGCGCCAGACGGGTGATGGAGTCGAGCAGGATGACCACATCCTTCTTGTGCTCGACCAGGCGCTTGGCCTTCTCGATGACCATCTCGGCAACCTGCACGTGGCGGGTTGGCGGCTCGTCGAACGTCGAGGCGACCACTTCGCCGCGCACGGTGCGCTGCATTTCGGTCACTTCTTCCGGGCGCTCGTCGATCAGCAGAACGATCAGGTGGCACTCAGGGTTATTACGGGTGATGTTCGCCGCGATGTTCTGCAGCATGATCGTTTTACCCGCTTTCGGCGGGGCGACGATCAGGCCACGCTGGCCTTTGCCGATCGGGGCGCACAGGTCGATGACGCGACCGGTCAGGTCTTCGGTGGAACCGTTGCCGGCTTCCATCTTCAGGCGCTTGTTCGGGAACAGCGGCGTCAGGTTTTCGAACAGGATCTTGTTCTTCGCGTTTTCCGGGCGATCGAAGTTGATCGTGTCGACCTTCAGCAGGGCGAAGTAACGCTCCCCTTCCTTCGGCGGGCGGATCTTGCCGACGATGGTATCGCCGGTACGCAGGTTGAAGCGGCGGATCTGGCTAGGCGAGACGTAGATGTCGTCGGGGCCGGCCAGGTAGGACGCATCAGCCGAACGCAGGAAACCGAAACCATCCTGGAGAATCTCCAGCACGCCGTCACCCGAGATCTCTTCGCCGCTTTTCGCGTGCTTCTTCAGCAGGGCGAAAATCACGTCCTGTTTGCGCGAACGGGCCATGTTTTCGATGCCCATCTGTTCGGCCATTTCCAGCAGATCGGTAATCGGCTTTTGCTTGAGTTCAGTCAGGTTCATAAGGGGAGTGAGGTAATCATGTAAGAAGGGAGGATTAAGCTCTGGCTTAATGAAGCCGCGCCGCTAGAAGGCGATAGGATCGCGCACTGATTCTAATTAGGAGTGCGTCGGCGACGGCGTGCAGGGGGCACTGGAGAAGCAGTGCGAGGCCGAATGTAACACTTGCTTTTTTCGACGTCTAGTGGGTTACAAAAGAAAAGCCCCGGGATTTCCGGGGCTTTTTAACATCACAGGTGGGCGTCGAGGAACGCGGCCAGCTGCGATTTGGACAGTGCGCCGACCTTGGTGGCCTCGACGTTGCCGTTCTTGAACAGCATCAGCGTCGGGATGCCACGCACGCCGTGCTTGGCTGGGGTTTCCTGGTTGTCGTCGATGTTCAGCTTGGCGACGGTCAGTTTGCCCTCGTAGGTGGAGGCGATGTCGTCCAGGACTGGCGCGATCATCTTGCATGGGCCGCACCATTCAGCCCAGTAATCAACCAGCACCGGGCCTTGGGCTTGCAGGACTTCGGCCTCGAAGGTGGCGTCGGTGACGTGTTTGATCAGATCGCTGCTCATGGATATCTCCAGGGTCGTAAGCAAAAAACGTGGCCCATGATAGCCGCAGAGGCTGTCTACAGGAAGTCACTGACGATTGAGTGTAACTATAGTTGTGCAAGACGCCACGAATCGAAACTGTCACACAAGTGTCATAGCATCGAATGGCACATTGCCTTGCATCAAACCTTGGCATGCCGCGCGTTGGCGACAGCCCAGGAACGTGGCACGATTGCCAGGTTAACGACCGAGAATCCTCAGATCATGCCGCATACCTCCGCGAAGAACCTGTCCCTGATTGCCGCCATCGACCTCGGCTCCAACAGTTTCCACATGGTCGTGGCCAAGGCGCACCACACCGAGATCCGCATTCTCGAGCGGCTCGGTGAGAAGGTTCAGCTGGCCGCCGGCATCGACGAAGCGCGCATGCTCAGCGAAGAAGCCATGGAACGAGGCCTTGAGTGCCTCAAGCGCTTCGCCCAACTGATCAATGGCATGCCGGCCGGTGCCGTGCGCATCGTTGGTACCAATGCCCTGCGCGAAGCACGCAACCGCAACGAATTCATCTTGCGCGCCGAAGCCATTCTCGGCCACCCGGTCGAAGTGATTTCCGGCCGTGAAGAAGCGCGCCTGATCTACCTGGGTGTTTCGCATACCCTGGCTGATACGCCCGGCAAACGCCTGGTCGCCGACATCGGCGGCGGCAGCACCGAGTTCATCATTGGCCAGCGCTTCGAGCCGCTGCTGCGCGAAAGCCTGCAGATGGGCTGCGTCAGCTTCACCCAGCGTTATTTCCGCGACGGGAAAATCACCCCGGCGCGCTACGCCCAAGCCTACACCGCCGCACGCCTGGAACTGATGAGCATCGAAAACGCCCTGCACCGCCTGACCTGGGACGAAGCCATCGGCTCGTCCGGGACGATCCGCGCCATCGGCGCCGCGATCAAGGCCGGTGGCTTGGGCAATGGCGAGGTCAACGCTGAAGGCCTGGCCTGGGTCAAACGCAAGATGTTCAAGCTCGGCGAGGTCGACAAGATCGACTTTGAAGGCGTGAAACCCGACCGCCGTACCATCTTCCCGGCCGGCATGGCGATTCTTGAAGCGATCTTCGACGCACTGGAACTGCAACGCATGGACCACTGCGATGGCGCCCTGCGTGAAGGCGTGCTGTTCGACCTGCTTGGCCGCCATCACCATGAAGATGTACGCGAGCGCACCCTCAACTCATTGATGGAGCGTTACCACGTCGACCAGGGCCAGGCGGCGCGCGTCGAGCGCAAGGCACTGCATGCCTTCGACCAAGTGGCCAAGGCGTGGGACCTGGAAGATGGAAACTGGCGCGATCTACTGGGCTGGGCTGCGAAGGTTCATGAAGTCGGCCTGGATATTGCGCACTATCACTATCACAAGCATGGCGCCTACCTGATCGAACACTCCGACTTGTCGGGTTTTTCTCGTGAAGATCAGCAGATGATGGCCCTGTTGGTACGCGGCCACCGTCGCAATATTCCCAAAGACAAGTTCGCCGAACTGGGCGATGAAGGCGTGAAGTTGTTGCGCCTGTGCGTGCTGCTGCGCTTCGCCATTCTGTTCCACCACATCCGCGGCACGCAGCAGATGCCGAAGGTGCAACTCGAAGCCGGCGACAACCGCCTCGACGTGGTGTTTCCGAAGGGCTGGCTTGAAGAGAACCAGCTGACCCAGGCCGACTTCGCCAACGAGGCGGAGTGGTTGGCCCGGGTCAACTTCGTCCTCAGCGTACGTTGAGGACCGGGTTGCTCAGGCGCTCCAGCAGGGTCGCCTGAGCGCTGCGCGGATTCTGGTTACCGGTCGGGCTGCTACGCACGTAGCGCCCGTCAGGCTGCAGTGTCCAGGCGTGGGTGTTGTCGGTCAGGTAGCCTTCCAGTTCCTTCTTCACCCGCAGCAACAGCTTCTTGCCCTCCACCGGGAAGCAAGTCTCGACACGTTTGTCGAGGTTGCGCTCCATCCAGTCGGCGCTGGACAGGTAGATCTGCTCTTCGCCGCCATTGAGGAAGTAGAACACCCGGGTGTGCTCCAGGAAGCGGCCGATGATCGAGCGCACCTGAATATTGTGCGACACCCCTGGAATGCCTGGGCGCAGGCAGCACATGCCACGCACCACCAGGTCGATCTTCACACCCGACTGGCTGGCCTTGTACAGCGCCTTGATGATCTTGGCGTCGGTCAGCGAGTTGAACTTGGCGATGATGTGCGCAGGCTTGCCTTCGAGGGCGAACTGGGTTTCCCGCGCGATCATGTCGAGCATGCCCTTTTTCAGGGTGAACGGCGCGTGCAGCAGCTTCTTCATACGCAGCGTCTTGCCCATGCCGATCAGCTGGCTGAACAACTTGCCGACGTCCTCGGTAAGGGCGTCGTCGGAGGTCAGCAGGCTGTAGTCGGTGTACAGGCGGGCGTTGCCGGCGTGGTAGTTACCGGTGCCCAGATGCGCGTAACGGACAATCTCGCCCTGCTCGCGGCGCAGGATCAGCATCATCTTGGCGTGGGTCTTGAATCCGACCACGCCATAAATGACCACCGCACCGGCTGCCTGCAGGCGGCTGGCCATCTGCAGGTTGGACTCTTCGTCGAAACGCGCACGCAATTCGATCACCGCAGTGACCTCCTTGCCATTTCGCGCCGCGTCGACCAGGGCGTCGACGATTTCCGAGTTGGCCCCGGAGCGGTACAGGGTCTGGCGCACGGCAAGCACGTGCGGGTCCTTGGCAGCCTGGCGCAGCAGGTCGACCACCGGGGTGAAGGACTCGAACGGGTGCATCAGCAGGATGTCCTGCTTGCTGATCACGCTGAAGATGTTGTCGGCATTGACCAGCAGCTTGGGGATCGCCGGGGTGAATGGCGTGTACTGCAGCTCTGGGTGGCTATCCAGACCGGTAATGCTGAACAGGCGGGTCAGGTTGACCGGGCCGTTGACCTGGTACAGCTCACTCTCGCTCAGGCTGAACTGCTTGAGCAGGTAGTCGGACAGGTGTTTCGGGCAAGTATCGGCCACTTCAAGGCGCACGGCATCGCCGTAGCGGCGCGAGAACAGCTCGCCGCGCAGGGCACGGGCCAGGTCGTCGACTTCTTCGGAGTCCAGCGCCAGGTCGGCGTTACGGGTCAGGCGGAACTGGTAGCAGCCCTTGACCTTCATGCCTTGGAACAGGTCGTCGGCATGGGCGTGGATCATCGACGACAGGAACACATAGTTGTCGCCGGCACCGCCGACCTCTTCTGGCACGCGGATGACCCGCGGCAGCAGGCGCGGCGCGGGGATGATCGCCAGGCCCGAGTCGCGACCGAAGGCGTCGACACCTTCAAGCTCGACGATGAAGTTGAGGCTCTTGTTCACCAGCAACGGGAACGGGTGCGTCGGGTCGAGGCCGATCGGGGTGATGATCGGCGCGATCTCGTCGCGGAAGAAGCGGCGTACCCAGGTCTTGAGCTTGGGCGTCCAGTAGCGGCGGCGGATGAAGCGGATTGCATGCTTCTCAAGCTCTGGCAGCAGTACGTCGTTGAGGATCGCGTATTGGCGATCTACCTCGATATGCACCAACTCGCTGATGCGCGCCAGCGCCTGGTGCGGCTGCAGGCCGTCGGCACCGGCCTGCTCACGGGCGAAGTTGATCTGTTTCTTCAGGCCCGCCACGCGAATTTCGAAGAATTCGTCCAGGTTGCTGGAGAAGATCAACAGGAATTTCAGGCGTTCGAGCAGCGGGTAGGACTCGTCCAGCGCCTGCTCCAGCACGCGGATGTTGAACTGCAGCTGCGACAGCTCGCGATGAATATACAGGCTGCTGTCGTCAAGGCTCGTGGCGGCGATAGCCGGCGCGGCTGTCGTTACAGGGGCCGGCGCGGCAGCTTCGGCTGCGGGCTGCGGGACCGCTGTTTCCGGCGCTTCAGGCAGATCCGGTGGGGTCTGCACCAGCTCTTCGGGGACAGCCTCGGCATCCTTGATCACGACAGGTGTAAGCACTTCATTATTCATCTGGACGTTCCTGGAGGACGTTAACGCCCTATCATCTATTGAGCGGGACGATAAGCAGCCATTATGACGCCTGTGTGACAGTCTGGCGAAAGGCGCTGCACGGGGCAAAGCCATTGTCCTTGTAGGAATTGTTCACGTCGAGACACATTTGGACACTTTCACGAATGCCCGCGAAGGGGTAGGCTGCGCGTTCATTTCGCCAGCACCTCAGAAAATGCTTCAACAATTCCTGCAGGATTTCGGCTACTTTGCCCTTTTTCTAGGCACCTTCTTCGAAGGCGAGACCATCCTGGTGCTTGCAGGGTTTCTTGCGTTCCGCGGCTACATGGACATCAGCCTGGTGGTGGTCGTGGCGTTCTTCGGCAGTTACGCCGGCGACCAGCTGTGGTACTTCATGGGCCGCCGCCATGGGCGCAAGATCCTCGCGCGCAAGCCACGCTGGCAAGCCATGGGCGACCGCGCGTTGGAGCACATTCGCCGACACCCCGACATCTGGGTGCTGAGTTTCCGCTTCGTTTACGGCCTGCGTACGGTCATGCCCGTGGCCATCGGCCTGTCCGGCTACCCGCCGCGCCGCTACCTGCTGCTCAACGGCATTGGCGCAGCCATCTGGGCTTTGGCCCTGGGCGCTGCCGCGTACCACTTCGGCGCCATTCTCGAAGGCATGCTCGGCAACGTGAAGAAATACGAGCTATGGGTGCTCGGCGGCTTGCTGCTGCTCGGTGGTCTGCTGTGGCTGCGGCGGCGTTTTCGCACAATGCGCGCGGAGCGCAAGGCGGCGGCAGAGAGCCAGGCCCCAGAGGCTGAGCAGGCTGTAAAGCACGAGCAAGAGCCAGGCCAGCGGCGTAACCAGCCCTAAGCCCAGAGCGCCAGCCAGATACAGGGCCGGCGCATTCACCAGCAGGCGCGCCAGCTCCAGGCGCCCTGCCCACGGCCGATTTTCCAAGGCCGCGCCCAAGGCGAACAACCCCAGCGCCATCACCGACCAGCCCAGTACCAGGGCCGCCATCGGCACCCGCTCGGCGACGTCCATCAAGTAACTGCCCAAGGCCACGTAAACACCAAACTGCAGCACTACGTAGACCTGCTGCGCCCGCCCCAGGGCGATTTCGAATTTGCGGAACAGCGCCAGGTTCTGCTTGGCCTGTGGATAACGGGCGGCCACGTCGGCCGGCCGCCAGCCGGTGGGCATGAACCAGATCCGCAGTTTGTCCCACAGGCTTTCGCTGCGTCGGGCATCGGCCCAGAGCTGGGCATAGAACTGCAGGTTGGCCCACAGCGGATTCCAGCTGGCCAGCGGCGTCGTCACGCCAAATACCACGGGCTCGGCCGGATCCTCCTCCTTGAATGTGCCGAACAGACGATCCCAGAGAATGAACACTCCGCCATAGTTACGATCCAAATAAGCAGGATTTTGCGCATGGTGGACCCGATGGTTGGACGGCGTGATCAGCACCCATTCGAGCCAGCCCAGCTTGGGAATGTGCCGGGTATGCACCCAGAATTGGTACAGCAGGTTAAGCGACGCCACGGTGATGAACACCAACGGCGGCACACCGATCAGCGCCAGTGGCAGATAGAAAATCCACGAAAAGATGAAGCCGCTGCTGGTCTGGCGCAGCGCGGTGGTGAGGTTGTATTCCTCGCTCTGGTGGTGCACCGAATGCGCTGCCCACAGCACGTTGCGCTCGTGGCCAAGGCGGTGCAGCCAGTAGTAGCAGAAGTCGTAGAGCACGAAGGCCAGCAGCCACACCCACCACGTGTCCGCTGGCAAACGCAGCAGCGCCAGGTGCTCCCAGGCCAACGCATAGGTCAGCAGCCCGACGCCTTTGGTCAGCAATCCGGTACTGGTCGACAGTACACCGGTGCTCAGACTGTTGATCGAATCGGCCAGGGTGAAACTGCGCTGGCCACGCATACGGTCGGCGACCAGTTCAACCGCGATCAACACGAAGAAAAAGGGCACGGCCAGCAGTATCAGGTCCATGGGACAGCAGCCTCGAAGGATATCCACAGAGATTAGGATGCGCCCCGAGCAATCCCTATGGCCACATCTGCCAAACTAGAGGACATTTAGCGCCTCGACACTGGAGTAATGAGCATGACGAAAAAAGTAGCGGTGATTCTTTCCGGCTGTGGCGTCTACGACGGCGCTGAAATCCATGAAAGCGTGATCACCCTGCTGCGCCTCGACCAGCGCGGCGCGCAGGTGCAGTGCTTTGCGCCGAATATCGCGCAACTGCACGTGATCGACCACCTGACGGGAGAAGAAATGCCCGAGTCGCGCAACGTACTGGTGGAGTCGGCACGTATCGCTCGGGGCGAGGTGAAAGATATCCGTGAAGCCAATGTTCAGGACTTTGATGCGCTGATCGTGCCGGGTGGCTTTGGTGCAGCCAAGAACCTCTCCGATTTTGCCGTGAAAGGCACCGAATGCACAGTGCAGCCGGATGTTCTGGCCCTGGCCGAGGCCTTCGCCGAAGCCTGCAAACCGGTCGGCCTGATGTGCATCTCACCGGCACTGGCGGCGAAAATCTACGGGCCGGGCGTGGTCTGCACCATCGGTATCGATGCCGGTACCGCCGCGGCGGTGGTCAAGATGGGTGGCACCCATGAAGAGTGCGATGTGCATGACATCGTCGAGGACACCCAACGCAAGTTGGTAACCACCCCGGCCTACATGTCGGCCAAGTCGATCAGTGAGGCGGCTGGTGGGATTTACAAGCTGGTGGACCGGGTGCTGGAGTTGACCCACGAAGGCGACTGATCAGCCCTTGCTCAGGCGGGTAAGGATACGGTCCAGCGCATTGGCGAACGCTTGCTTCTCACGTTCGCCATAAGGCGCCTGCCCACCGCCGACCTGCCCCTGCTCGCGCAACTCGGTGAACAGGTTGCGCACGGCCAGGCGCTCGCCCATGTTGCGCTCGTCGAATTCGCGGCCACGTGGGTCCAAGGCCGCCACGCCTTTCTTGATCAACCGGTCGGCCAGCGGGACGTCGCTGCAGATCACCAGTTCGCCGGGCTCGGCGTGCTCGACCAGGTAATCGTCGGCGGCGTCCATGCCGCTGGGCACCACGATCAGCCGTACCACGGCGAATGCCGGCTTGGCCACGGCCTGGCCGGCGACCATGATCACCTCGAGCTTGCGCTTGAGGGCGAATTTGACGATCAGGTCCTTGGCTGCCTTGGGGCAGGCGTCGGCGTCGATCCATATGCGCATGTAGCAATCTCTTCTGTCAGTACTGGCCTCTTCGCGGGGCAAGCCCGCTCCCACAAGGTTCTATGCAATCCTGTGGGAGCGGGCTTGCCCCGCGAAGAGGCCAGCTGCAACAACTACTAAACCGCAGCCCGCCGCTTCTCGGCCAGGCGACTGCGTCCATACAACACCACAATCGCCAGCAAGGCCACCGCCTGTGCGGCCAGCGAGTACGCATCGGCATGAATCCCCAGCCAGTCGAATTCGAAGAACGCCACCGGCCGCGTACCCAGCACGCCGGCCTCTTGCAGCGCCTTGACGCCATGCCCGGCAAACACCACCGATAGCGCACACAACAAGGCGGCGTTGATGCTGAAGAACAGCGACAGCGGCAACTTGGCCGAACCGCGCAGAATCACCCAGGCCAGGCCAACCAACAGCACCAGTGCCGTGGCGCCACCGGCCAATACCGCTTGATGCCCTGCAGGGCCCGCCTGTAGCCACAGCGTTTCATAGAACAGGATCACTTCGAACAGCTCCCGGTACACCGAGAAGAACGCCAGCATGGCAAAGCCGAAACGCCCGCCGCCACTGACCAGGCTGCTCTTGATGTAATCCTGCCAGGCCGCAGCGTGGCGGCGGTCGTGCATCCACACCCCCAGCCACAGCACCATCACCGCCGCGAACAGCGCCGTGCAGCCTTCCAGCAGCTCACGCTGGGCACCACCGACATCGATCACATAGGCCGCCAGGGCCCAGGTAGCGAAACCGGCCACCAGCGCCAGCGCCCAGCCGATATTGACGCTGCGCACCGCCGACTGTTGGCCGGTATTGCGCAGGAAGGCCAGGATCGCGGCCAGGACCAGAATGGCTTCAAGGCCTTCACGCAGCAGGATCAGCAGGCCGGAGATGTAGCTCAGCGACCAGCTCAGGCCATCGCTGCCGAGTAATTTGGCCGCTGCATCGAGTTTGCTCTTGGCTTCGGCCAAACGCTGTTCGACCTGGGCGACCGGCAAGCCATCTTGCAGTGACTGACGGTAGGCCATCAGCGACTTTTCGGTGTCTTTGCGCGCCTGGGTGTCGATGTTGTCCAACGAGCTTTCGACCAGCTCGAAACCTTCCAGATAGGCCGCTACCGACAGGTCGTAGGCCTGATCATGGTCACCCGCGCGATAGGCCGCGAGGCTCTTGTCCAGGGTGCTGGCGGTGTATTCGAGCAACTGCGCCGGGCCACGTTTGACTTGCGGCGGCTGGGCACGCTGGGCGCGGAAGGCCTCCACGGTGTCGGCGCCTTCGTTGCTGGCGACCTCAGCCGGTGTCTGGCGGGCCAGGTCGGCCAGGTTCCAGGTCTTGTCACCTTTAGCCGCCTGCGGGTCGGCAGTGAAGCTGGCGATATAGGCTGCGACGTCCCAGCGCTGGCGGTCATCGAGCTGGTCGGCGAAGGACGGCATCTCGGTGCCGTCGATGCCGAGGGCCAGGGTGTTGTAGAGGTCGAACAGGCTCAACTGATCGAGACGCGCCTTATTGCGCAGGTCGGCTGGTGCCGGTTCCAGACCGACGCCTGCCGGGCCGTCACCCGCCCCCGTGTCACCGTGGCAGATCGAGCAGTTCTGCGCATACAGCGACGCGCCACGGGCAGGGTCCGGGGTGATCACCGGCGCCTGGCTGACCTCGTAGGCCACTGCCAGGCGCGCGCCTAGCTGGCGGGCCTGTTTGGCGACTGTGGGGCCATTCTGGCGTTGCTCGATGGCTTGGCGCAGTGCTTGAACACCTTCCTCAAGAGCAGTTTGCTCAGCGTTTGCCGGCAGGCCTTTGACCAGGTCGGCCAACACGGCACTGAACTCCTGTTGCTCACGGTATTCGCCGCTGTCGATGACCTTGCCGTTACTGACGGTTGGCGGGTAGTCGGCACCGATGTAGTCGAGCAAGTGCAGGGCCTTGGTGGCCTCGGCAGGCGCTTCGGCCACGGCCAAGGTGCTGCACAGCGCCAGCACCGGGCCAAGCAGCAAAGCCGGCAACCAGGCAAGCAGGCGGGAACGGGTTTTCATGGCCAGTCTCGAAGGGAATACGAAAGAGAACATTGTTCACTTCCACTTTGCTTCGCTCAAGGCTTGTGGGCGGATTTCATGAAAAATCTTGCTACAAATCAGTTGAGCGCCTGTTTACCGGCAATGGGCCTCAAGGCTTGGCGCCCTCCTTCCAACCACCACCAAGCGCGAGGAACACCCCAATCTGCCCAACCGCCACCTGGCTATTCGCCGCTGCCAGCTGTGCACGCACATCGGTATAAGTCCGCGTAGCCTGCAAGTCCGCCAGGAACGACTCACGCCCAGCCTGGTAATACCGATGCGTCTGATCAGCCGCTTCCTTGGCCGACTGCTCCGCCTCGGCCAGCGCATCACGCCGGTCAAGCAAGGCGCTGTACTGCGCCAACCGGGTCTGGGTTTCGCGAATGGCATTCAGCACCACCCCATCGAAATGCGCCAATGCCGCCTGGGTCGAAGCCTCGGCCATGCGAATGCGCGCACGGGTGCCGTTGGTGGGAATGCTCCAGCTGATCTGAGGACCAAAGCCCCAGCGGTTGGTCGCAGGCTCGCCGAGGTTCTCGAGGATACCGATGGTGCCGACCTGGGCGCCGATGCTGATATCTGGGTACAGCGCCCCTGTGGCCACACCAATGGTCGCGGTAGCCGCCGCCAGTTGGCGTTCAGCCTGGCGCACATCAGGCCGGCGCTTGAGCAGCGCTGCACCATCGCCAACTGGGACCAGCTGGTTCAGGTGCGGCAACTCTGCACAATCGGCGGTGCCGGCAGGCAACTTATCCACAGGCTGCGCAAGCAATGCAGCCAAGGTGTACAGCCCGGTTTCGCGCTCGGCCTTGAAGCGCGGCAATTCGGCCCGCAACGACTTGAACTGAGTCTGCGAACGGGTGACCTGGGTTTCATCACCGCGCCCAGCGTCGCGCAGGCGCTGGTTGAGCTGCACGCTCTGCTGCTGCAGATCGAGCGACTCACGGGCGATGTGGTATTCCTCGTTGGCCGAGCACACCTGTGTGTAAGCCTTGACCACATCTGCCACCAGGGTGATGCGCGCGGTGTCGGCAGCGGCCTGGACGGCGTCGGCATTGGCCTTGGCGGCTTCGGTGCCGCGCTTGAGGGTGCCCCACAGGTCGAACTGGTACGAGGCGCTGATGATCGCCTCACCGATATTGGCCACCGGCACCTTTTCCGGCAGCAGGAAAGCTTCGCCGGACTCCTGCAAGCGTTGTGCACCCGCCTTGACGCCGCCATTGAAGCCGCCCTGCGACTCGGCCACTTCGACCTGAGCGCGGGCCTTGGCGATATTCGCCGCCGCCACGCGCAACTCGGTGTTGGCGCTCAACGCCTGGCGCACCAGTTCGTTCAGACGCTGATCCTGATACAGCTGCCACCAGTCCTCGGGTACCGGCGCCGACACCACGCTGTCGGCGTCCTGACGCAGCGGGCCGTTGAGGTCGCTGCGCTGCACAGCCGCGTCCTTGGGCACTTCATAGTCCGGGCCGACCATCATGCAAGCGCCCAGCGACAGGCAGAAACCAGCCAGGATCAGCTGTTTCATGGCTGCTGCCCCTCGATGATCGACACCGTGGCAGTGCGCCCGGCGATCATGCGGAAGTCTGCCGGCACGTCGTCGAAGGCGATGCGCACCGGAATGCGCTGGGCCAGCCTCACCCAGCTGAACGCCGGATTGACATTGGGCAACAGGTTGGCGCCGCTGCTGCGGTCACGGTCTTCGATACCGGCGGCAAAGCTCTGCACATGGCCGCGCAGGCGGGTGTTGTCGCCCATCACACGGATGTCCACCGCGTCGCCGATGTGGATGCCACCAAGCTTGGTTTCTTCGAAGTAGCCATCGACGTGGTAAGAAGCACTGTCGACCACCGACAGCACCGGGCGGCCGGCGGTGACGAATTCGTGGTTACGTGGGGCGCGGTCGTTGAGATAGCCGTCCACCGGGCTGCGCACCACCGAACGGTCAAGGTTGAGCTGGGCAGTATCGACCGCCACCTGCGCCTCGCTGACCGCCGACCGGGCGCGCGCTTCGCGGGACTGGCTCTCTTCCAGTTGCTCGGCCGCCACCAGGTTGCCCAGCTTGCGGTTGCGCTGTGCTTCACGGGAAGCCTGGGCCAGGGTTTCCTGGCGCTCGCCGAGGGTCGCCTTGGCCTGACGCAGCGCCAGGCTGAAGCGGTCCTGGTCGATGGTGAACAGCACGTCGCCGCGCTTGACGGTCTGGTTGTCGCGCACCTCGACGTTCTGGATCAACCCGGAAACATCCGGGGCGATCTGGATGACGTCGGCGCGGATGTGACCGTCACGGGTCCAGGGGGCGAACAGGTAGTACACCACCATCTGCCACACGAGCACGGCGGCGAAGGTCACTACCAGCAAGGTCAGGACCACACGGCCCAGGGTCAGCAAAGGTTTTTTCATGGCAGCATCAGGCTTCGGCAAAAATGGTCCACCGCGCCAAGCAGCACGGCATACAAAGCAACGTTGAACAGCGCCCGGTGCCAGACCAGGCGGTAGAAATGCACACGCACCAGCACCGCGTGCACCCCAAGGAACAGCAGGTAGGTGCCAAACATCATCACCAGCAGCGTGGGCAGGAACACCCCGCTGATATCCAGTTCACCGATCACAGGGGCGCTCCGTCCAGGCCGGGGGGCAGTTGCGGTTGTTCGGCTGGCTCAAGCATCACCTCGACTCCCGGCAGCAGCGCCAGACGCAGGCCGCTCAGGGCATGCAGCAGGTGGGTGCGGGCGTCGCCGCGTTCGTACAGCTCGTCAAGGTTCAGCGCCAGGCGTGCCCGCTCCATGTTGCGCAACAGCGCTGCGGGGGCATGCAGGCGTTCACCGGCGCGCAGGCAGGCGGCGTAATGGCCACCCACGTCCTCGATCACCGTTTGCAGGCGCTCGCGGGCCTGGTTGCCGGCACGTGGCAGGTAGGCCAGCAGGTCGAGCAAGTTCAGGCCCACGCGCAGGTCGCGCAGAGCTACGCCGCTGTCCTGGCCGGTCTGCGACAGGCGCGGCAGGTGCTGCATCAGGCGGTCGAGCATTTGCACCCCGACCTGGCGATGTTCGGCCAGGGTCGCCGGCTCGGTCATCTCGACGATGTCGCGCCACAAGAAGCGGGTCATGCGCTTGGCCGCCAGCTCGACGCCGAACGGGCGCATGACCAGGGTCCAGATGAAGGCGAACAGCAGTCCCACAGGGCCGGCCAGGTTGGAGTTGAGGAAAGTGAAGAAGTCGGCGTCGTAAGCGCCCTGGATGCTGATGAAGGTCGAGGTATTGACGATGGTCAGCAAGGTGCCCAGATAGAAGCGCGGCTGCACAGTCAGGGTGCCAACGCAGATGAATGGCACAGCGAAGGCCAGTACCAGCATCGGGAAGTCATGCAGGTTCGGCAGTACCAGGAACAGGTACAGGCTGGAGAAGATCACCGACATCAACGTCCAGAAGAAGAATCGGTAGATCTGCGGCGCCGGGTCGTCCATGGCCGCGAAGAAGCTGCACGACACCGCGGCCAGGATCACCGCGCTGGCGCCGTCATTCCAGCCCAGGCCGATCCACAGGCCGCAGGCAACGATAATCGCCAGCACGGTGGACACCACCGAGTAGAGCATCAGCCCACGGTCGAAGAACGGTGTCAGTCGGCCAAGGCGCCAGTGGCGATATACCGCCCGCCAAGGTTTGGGGTCGTCTGTGCGCAGAGCATGTTGCAGGGTGCAGCAGTCCTGCCAGAGGTCGGCCCATTCGGCCAGGCGATAAAGCGCGTTGGACAGCAGCAGCTCGGCGCGCTGGTCGAGGGCAGCCGCGCCGGGTTGCAGGCGGTCGATCTTCTCGTGCAGGGCGGTCCAGCGTGCTACCGAGGCGCTGTCGGCGGTGCCTTTGAGCCATTCGCGGGCGGCAGCCAGCACCGGTTGCAACTGGGCGAATTGGGCAGGCGCGCGGCCTTCGAGCGCCACCAGGGCGTCGTCGAGGGCATCGATCACCGGCAACAGGTGGATCATCCGCCCGCGCAGCTCCCGGGCGTTCTTCAGGGTGTGCGGGCCGGCGCCTTCGTGGCCGAGCTGGCCAATCATCAATTCCAGCGAGTTGAACGTGGCAACCATCGCGCCGCGCATGCCGCCGACCTTGTCGGCGGCCACATCTCGGGCAAGGTAAGTGTCGCTGTAGCGGATCGCTTCGCTGAACCAGCTGCCGGTCGCGCCGACCACCACTGGTGCCAGGCGCCGCGGCCAGAAGATCGCACCGACCACCGCTGCGCAGACGATCCCCAGGCAGATTTCCTGGGCACGGGAAGAGGCCACGTCGAACACCGCCAGTGGATTGTCGACCACTGCCAGGGCGATCATCGGCAGCGTGTAGCCGGCCAGCATGAGCACGTAGTTGTTGGCTGTGCGCAGGTTCAGCGACAGGTATAGCAAGGTCCCCGTCCACAGCGCGATGGCCACCGTCAGCAACAAGGGCGACTGCACCAGCGGCGGCACCAGGAAGATCGCCCCTCCGGCCCCCAGCAGCGTACCCACGGCGCGATACAGGGCCTTGGAACTGGTTGGCCCGACAAACGGGCTGGAGACGATGTACACGGTCGCCATCGCCCAGTACGGGCGCGGCAGCTGCATCAGCAGGGCGATGTACAGGGCGATCATCGACGCGGCGAAGGTACGTACGCCGTAGAACCAGTCGCGCGCCGGTGGTACCGAGCTGAAGAAGCCGTTCATGCCACCCCGCCAGCAGTGCCCAGGCCGGCGGCCTCGAAGGCGCGCAACACGCGCAAGGCGGCTTGCAGGTCGGCCTCGTCGAGGCCCTGCAGCACGTCCTGGCGCACTCGCACCAGCTCGGCTTCGATGGCTTCGGCCAGGGCGCGGCCTTCGGCGGTCAGGCTCAGGGCCTTGGCGCGGCGGTCCAGGGGATCCTCGCTGCGGCATACCAGGCCGGCCTTGCACAGCTGGTCGAGCAGGCGCACCAGCGACGGGCTTTCCAGGCCTGCAGCCTGGGCTACGGCGACCTGGTGCACGCCATCGCCCAGGCGCACGATCATCAGCAAGGGTGCGGCGCAGGCTTCGGAGATACCGTAGCTGGTCAAAGCCGTATGGCAGATGCGCCGCCAATGGCGTGCCGCAACGACCATGCCGCTGCTGACTTGCAGGCGCAGGGAATCAAGCGTCATGTGAGGAACCAATGATATTCATAGTTTGCTAACTATCAATATACGCCTGGCCCTCCCCCTGTCGTCAACCGGGGGTGACGGGGGGTTTGGATAAATTGTTGTTCATCCTGAAGGATCAAGGTTGCCGCATCGGGCTCTTTCGCGGGCAAGCCCGCTCCCACAGAGACCCCGCTGATGCAAACATTGCGGTGTACCTGTGGGAGCGGGCTTGCCCGCGAAAGGGTCTGATCAGTCAATACAAAGCTCAGGGCTGAACCTGGTCTTCGAGCTTCATCGCCAACGCCAGTGTGCTACCCATCTGCACAGCCCTATCGCGCCAATCCAGATACCGCGTTCCGTCACGTCGGCTGAAATGCACCGCCAACTCCTCGGCCGCCTGCATCACCCCGGTGGCAGCCGCCAACTCCAGCCAGTACAGCGCCGCCCTGGTATCCGCCACCACATGCAGTCCATGCAACAACCGATACCCCACTTCGAACCGGCAACGCACCTCACCCCGCTCGGCACCTCGTAGAAACCACTGGTAAGCCTGGACCAGGTCCACCTGCCAGCCCAGTTCGGCATCGCAGACCTCTTCTTCATACAGGTCTCCGAGCGCGGCTGCCGCGTGCAGCATGCCCCGCTCAAAAGCCTGGCGATAACATTCCGCGGCCTGGACATAGGACGTATCGACACCTTTGCCAAAGTAGTGCTGCTGCCCCAGGTTGAACCAGGCCGCTGCATTGCCCTGCAGGGCCGCCATGCGCAGCAGATGCCCGGCCAGCACGGTGTCGGCACGCCAGTACTTGCCATTGAGCCAGATCCAGCCGAGGTCGTTGAGCGCAGCCACATTGCCGGCCAGCGCTTGCTGGCGCAGGTCGGCATACACCGCCTGCAGGTCCGCCGCTTCGTCCAGGCGCCTGACCAGCAGTGTCCGCTGGCTCGGTAACCCTACCCCGGCGAACAGCCGCTGTCGCCGCCCAGCGGGTGTTGGGGACGGCGTGACCTGCTCTGGCAGAAGGCGGGCGAGCAGCGAATGGATATTGCTGACAGCAGACATGTTCATCCTCATTGAACGACCCACAGGCCCGACCTCGGCTGTGATGAGGCGTGATTTTGCGCGACGTCACGTCAAAACCTGTCGCGAACGAACCGCCGCAAGGCAACCAAATGGCGGAACCTTGATCTGAGAGGGTCGTGGCTAATTGCCATGACCCGCCCATGCCGCCATCCTGTTGCGGCAAGCCTAGACAAGGACGTTACCTTTTGCCGTTCGCCACCACCCGCGCCACCCTCAGCCGTCAGTGGGCGCTGCTGCGCCAGCTCCCCAGTCGCTCGCCGGGTACCACCAGCGCCGACCTCGTCTGGCGCCTGCGTGATGTGGGCTTCAATGTCAGCAAACGCACGGTGGAACGCGACCTCAACGAGCTGTCGCTGATCTTTCCACTGGAGCGCAACGACAAGAGCATTCCGTTTGGCTGGCATTGGTCGGCAAGTGTCGTGGGGGAGTTGCGCGGGAATTTCGATCTGTTGGGTTATCTGCGAGGTGAAACGCAACAGCCGGCGCCGGGTGATGGGCTGGAGCTGCAGGCCTGGGTCAGTGACCCCGTGGCGCGGCAGCTGCGCGATGCGCCATTGAGCGCGGACATGCAACTGATCGCCCTGGAGCAAGGCCATCGGCTGCGGGCCACGGTGGAGGATGGCTGGGCGCTGCGCTGGTGGGTGCTGAGCCAGGGGGATGGGGTGATGGTGGAACAGCCGGATCAGCTGCGGGATGAGATTGCCAAGACCCTGAACAATGCGGCTGCCCAGTACCAGAATTAGTTGCCTGTACAGGTGCGCTAGCGCTGCATCCCCCAGCGCCGAACCGTCAGCCGCTCGAGGGTATTGAACACCAGGCCCTCGACCAGCAACCCGATCAGAATCACCACCGCCAGCCCAGCAAACACCTTGTCGGTATACAGCTCGTTACGGTTCTGGAAGATGTACCACCCCAGCCCGCCCTTGCCGCTGCTGGCGCCGAACACCAGCTCGGCGGCGATCAGCGTACGCCAGGCAAACGCCCAGCCAATCTTCAGCCCCGACAGGATCGACGGCAGTGCCGCCGGCACCAGGATATGCAGCACCAGCCGTAGCCCCTTCAGGCCATAGTTGCGCCCGGCCATGCGCAGGGTCTCCGAGACCCCGAGAAAGCCCGCGTAGGTATTCAGCGCCAGCGCCCAGAGTACAGAGTGCACCAGCACGAAGATCAGGCTGTTGTCGCCCAATCCGAACCACAGCAGGGCCAACGGCAGCAGGGCAATCGCTGGCAGCGGGTTGAACATCGAGGTCAGCGTGCCCAACAGATCGCGTCCAATCTGGGTCGATACCGCCAGGCTGGTCAGGCCGAAGGCCAGGACGATACCCAGCAGGTAACCCTTGAGCAGGATCACCAGCGACACGCCGACCTTGGCCGGCAGTTCGCCGCTGGCCAGGCCGTCCCAAAGTGCTGCCGCGGTCTGCAGGAAGGTTGGCAGCAGCAGGTCGTTGTCCTGGTAGCGGGCGATGGCCTCCCACAACACGGCGATCACCACGAGGATCACCGCCTTGCGCAGCCAGCCTTGCTGCCACAGGCGCTGGGCCAGCGGCAGGTTGCGTTCCAGAGGCACACTGAGCAGCGGCTCCAGCTGCACCTCGTATTCCTGACGTACAGGTGTAGTGGTCACGGTTGAAGCTCCTGTCAGTAGGCGATGCGGATGTCGTTGAAGCCCAGTTCGTCTGGCTGTTGCGGGGCCTCGGCCTCGTCAAACAACAAACGATGGATGCGCTGCGCGCAGGCCTGGAAGTCACTGGCGCCGAGGCTGCCGAGGTCGTATTGATGGCTGTGCACTTCGGCCCGTACCCGCCCCGGGTGAGGCGACAGCAGCAAGATGCGGTTACCGACCACCAGCGCCTCCTCGATGGAGTGGGTGACGAACAGCAAGGTGAAGCGCACCTCTTCCCACAGCAGCAACAGTTCTTCCTGCATCTTGCGCCGGGTCAGCGCATCGAGTGCGGCGAACGGTTCGTCCATCAGCAGAATCTTCGGTTGCGTGGCCAGCGCCCGAGCAATTGCAACACGTGCTTTCATGCCGCCTGACAGGGTGTGCGGGTAAGCGTCGGCAAAGCTCGCCAGGCCGACCTTCTCCAGGTAATGCAAGGCCCGCTGTTCAGCCTCGACACGTTTGAGCTGGCCGGACACCAGCAACGGGAACATGACGTTCTGCTTCACCGTCTTCCACGGCGGCAGCTGGTCGAACTCCTGAAATACCACGATGCGATCGGGGCCCGGGCCTTTGACCGGCTGACCCTGCAGCAGGATCTGCCCTTCCTGCGGGCTGATGAACCCGGCCACGGCCTTGAGCAGCGTGGACTTGCCGCACCCCGAGGGGCCCAGCAAGACAAAACGGTCGGCACGGTCGACTTCGAAGCTGACCTGGTGGGTGGCCCGCACCACGCGCTGCGCGGTGCGGTATTCGAGGCTGAGGTTGTCCACCTCGAGCAACGGCGGTGTCGCGACACGGCTCAGGTTGCTGGCCGTGTGGCCTGGCAATGGGGCGGTCATGGTCGGTCAGCTCCCTTGCAGCGGGCGTTCATCCTGGAAGAAGTAGTCCTTCCACGATTCCGGCTTGTGCTTGATGGCGCCAACTCGATAGAGGAAGTCGGCCAGTTTGTAGGTGTTCTTCGGCGTGACGGTGAATTCGTACTGCGGGTTGTCGATCAGCTTGATCAGCGCGTCGCGGTCGATCTTGGCCTTGGTCACGCGAATGTAAGTGTCGGCGGCGGCCGCCTTGTCTTTCTGGGCAAAGTCCGCGGCTTCTGCCAGCGCATCGACGAAGGCCTTGTAGGTTTTTGGGTTGTCGTTGCGGAATTTTTCGGTGGCGAACAACAGGGTCGGCGAGTTGGGGCCCAGCAGGTCGTAGCTGTTGAGCACCACGTGCACGTCCTTGTTGGCCAGCGCCTGGTCCTGGAACGGCGGGTTGGAGAAGTGCCCATTGAGTTCGGTGCCACCGGCCAGCAAGGCAGCGGTGGCATCCGGGTGCGGCACGGCCAGGGTGTACTTGTCGAGGCGGTTGTACTCTTTGTCGCCCCACTGCTGCGCAGCGGCGTACTGCAGGAAACGCGACTGCACCGAGACGCCCACGGCCGGCACGGCGATGCGGTCCTTGTCGGAGATGTCGGCCACGGTTTTCACGTTCGGGTTGCTGCTGACCAAGTAGTACGGGAAGTTACCCAGCGAGGCCACGGCCTTGACGTTCTGCCGGCCACGAGTGCGGTCCCAGACGGTCAGCAGCGGGCCGACGCCGGCACCGGCAATGTCTACCGAGCCGGACAACAACGCGTCATTGATTACGGCGCCACCGGACAGCTGAGCCCAGTCGACTTTGATGTCGAGGCCCTGCTGCTTGCCGTGCTTCTCGATCAGGTGCTGGTCGCGCACCACGTTGAGCAGCAGGTAAACGATACCGAACTGCTCGGCGATGCGGATCTCGCCTTCGGCATGGGCCACGGTGGGGGCAGCAAGGCTGCCGATAACCAGGCTGGCGCCCAGGCCGATGCTGGCCGCCAGGCGGCTGATGGATTTGCGCATGATGGTGTCCTCAGTCGTCAGAACGGGGCGTCGCCCTGGATGGTGGTACGGAACAATTTGCGCCGCAGGTGCGCAGGGCAACCGGCTGCCAGGTGAATCAACGAGCGGTTGTCCCAGAACACCAGGTCGTGGGGCTGCCATTGATGGCGATAGATGTTCTGTTCGAGCACGCTCAGGGCATACAGCTGCTGCAGCACGTCGCGGCTTTCATCATCCGGCAGGCCGACGATGCGGGTGGTGAAGCCTTCGCTGACGAACAGCGCCTTGCGGCCGTTTTCAGGGTGGGTACGCACCACCGGGTGGATGACTTCGTTGACCTGCGCCAGCTGCTCGGCGGTCAGGGTCGGGCGCCAGTTGCCTTCGAACTTGGTCTCGGCGTAACGGGCGGTGTAGGAGTGGGCGGCACTGCGATTTTCGACCACCTTGCGCAACGCCTCTGGCACCGCGTCCCAGGCCTTGTGCATGTCGGCGAACAGGGTGTCGCCGCCTTCGCTGGGCAGCTCCTGGGCGTGCAGCATGGAGCCAAGGCTGGGGAGTTCTTTGTACGACAGGTCCGAATGCCAGAACTTACCGGCATCGCCCAGGCCTATGTTCTGGCCGTTCTCGATGATGTTGGAGACGATCAGGATTTCCGGGTGGCCGGCCAGCAGAAACTGCTTGAGCACGTGGATCTGCAGCTCACCGAAGCGGCGGCTGAAGCTGATCTGCTGTTCAGGGCTGATGCGCTGGTCGCGGAACACCAGGACGTGATGGTCGAGGTGGGCGCGATGAATACGTTGGAAATCCTCGGCGTTTACCGGTTTGGCCAGGTCCAGGCCGATGACCTCGGCGCCGACGGCACCGGAAAACGGGCGAATTTCGATGGATTGCGGCTGGGCGCTGTCGATGGACGACAAGGCATTCGAGGCGGCAGACATTGTTCACTCCCACGCAGTGCGCGACTTCAATGGCGCGCAACGATCAGAAACGCACGGGGATTTCCCGTGTGGGTTCAAGTCGTGCGGCGCATCGATTGGTCGACGGGTACGCAGTGGGGTGACTATAAAGTCATAAGAAAAATACTTTAAATACCGTTAAAGAATAACGATATGAGCGGGCTGAGCAGGCCCTTAGATCAGCCCGCCCTCCTCTTCTTCCTCGATCAGGTTGGTCAAGCTGCCGAGTGCCTTTCGCGCCGTGGAACGGCTGAGCAGCTTGGCCTGGGCGCCGGGCGGCAGGTCGGTGATGCTGAACACGCCTTTGGCAGTGAGCACTTCGATCAAGTCCTCGAGCACCCGGATCATGTCCAGGTCGCTCTGTTTGAGCTGCTTGAGGCTGTTCTCGACCAGATCGTCAGCGAACCACTCCTGGATCTCGGCGTGGTCCGCCGGGAGAATTTCGCTAAAGCCTTCGTAGGAGGCGGCTTCTACTCGCTGCAACTGGCCCTCGGCGTCGCGTTGCACGTAGAACATGGCGTCGTCCCTCGTCACGATGATTCCTTGTTGGTAGACAGCAGCATAGGCAACTTTCACCAGGCGTGTAAGCCCGGCGCATGAGTATGCGCTGCAGGAGGGGTGGTAGAAAAGACCGCCCCTGCGGTGGCCTGATGCGGCCACCGCAGGCGTGGGTCAGTTGTTGTCGATCTTGATGGTCGGGTCGGCACCGCTGATCAGCGAGTTGATCGTGGTGTTGGACCAGTTGACGCCTTCCAGCTTGATCGACACATCGGCATTGGCCAGGCCGCCGGCCGCATTGAGCTTGCCTTCAGTACTCACCTGCAAGGTCGACGAACCATCGACGGTGGTGATCTTCAGGAAGTTGTCGATGGTGCTGGCCTTCTCGCCCTGCAGCAGGTCGCGCAGGTCAAGGCGATCACCTTCGGTGGCCTTGAAGTCCTTGATGATATCGTTGCCGATGTCACCGGCCTTCCACACGAAGGTATCGGCGCCGCTGCCACCGATCAGGATGTCATTGCCCTGGCCGCCGATCAGCGTGTCGTTGCCGCTACCGCCCAGCAGGATGTCATTACCCTTGCCGCCATCGAGGGTGTCGTTGCCACCCTGACCGAAGATGATGTCATTGCCTGCCCCACCCATCAGGGTGTCGGCGCCGTCATTGCTGCCCGAGACGTCGAACTCGGTGTAGTGCTCGCTGATGTACTTGTGCATCGCGCGCGCATCCACGTCACCGGCATCCACGCCCAGCTTGCTGGCGACGTAACCCTGGATCGCCTCGACCCCGGTCCCAGCGATCGATGGGAAGGTCAGCAGGTCTCCGAAGATGATGTCATTGCCATCCCCGCCGTTGACCGTGTCGTTACCCGGGTTGGTGACTTCGGTATGGCCGAGGATGGCATCGGCGAGCTTGCTCGGATCGATGTTGGTCTGCGGCTTGCCGTCGGAGTCGAACGGCTTCAGATCGCTGGTCTTGACGTCGTCGTTCAAACCAATGGCTTCGACGCTGGACAGGCCGGACAAGATCTTGAAGCTGTCGGTAGAGTTGTTCCAGGTGGCATCGCTGGTGCTGCTGCCGGACCCAGAACGGTTGGACAGCTCGTAGCCGCCGTTGCCTTCGGCGCGAATGTCGCCGGACAGGCTGGTGGTCCACCTGCCGCTCCAGTAGCTGTAGGTTTGCACCGTCAAGCTGCCATCGCTGTCGATGGTCAGGTAGTTGGTATTATCCAGATACTTGCTGACCGTCACCCCTGCCTTGTAGTTGATCGAGGCCAGGTAGCTGTCGAACGTCTGGTTGGTGCTGCCAAGGGTCGGGTTGCCTTGCTCACCGCTCTGGTAATAGGTCGGCTTGCCATCGGTGATGAAGAAGGTCTGGTTGTCACCGGTGCTGCCCGCAGCCTTGAGGTTGGTGAACCAATTGGCAGTGGTCTTGAACGCATCTTCGTAGTTGGTACCGCCACCGGAGCTCATGCTGTTCAGCGCGTTCAGCAGCGTCTTCAGGCCAGCATCGTTGAGGGACACCGATACGCTGGTCTTCACTTGGCTGGCGAAGTCCACCAGCAAGATATTCACGGTACCGGACTGCGCTCCCTTGACGCTCGCTGCCAGGGTCTTGAACACCGACTCCAGCGACGACTTGGCTGCGTTCACACCGGACGACCCCATGCTGCCCGAAGTGTCGACGATAAAGGCGATGTTGTAGTCCTTGCCCGGCACCACGTGCAGACCGCTGACATCCGCGACGACGATGTCATTGCCATCGGTACCAGTGATGTTGTCGTTGTCGGCCGACAGGTTGCTGGTGGTGTAGCTCTGCGGGTAGACCGTGACCTTGATGCTGCCTTCGTTGGTCGCGGTGCTGCCGCCGACGCTTTCGGTGGAGGTCGAGGTGACCTTAACGTCGAACTGGCCGGAATAGTAGGCCGGTGGCTTGATGGTCAGGCTGCCGAGGTTCCAACCGGTCACGTCCACCGCAGCGGTACCGACAGTGAAGGTGTGGCCGGCGTTGTCGGCAACCACGGAACCTGCCGGGATACCGCTGAGCTTGACGCTCAGGCTTTCCGAACCATCAGTGTCGGTCAGCCCGGTGCTGATGCTCACCAGCTTGACCGGCGCGCCGTTCTCGCCGCCTTCGTTGAGCTTGTAGCCGTCGTAGTAACCCTGGCCGTTGCTGCCATGCAGGTCCGAGACGGTCACACCGGCATTGGCCAGCGCACCGACGTTCGGGTACATCGGGATGTTGGCGCTGTTGAGGTCAGTGACCGCACCATTGCCCACCTTGATGTTGACGTCGAGGCTGCCTGCGCCGGCCTGGTTGGCGTTGTAAATTTCCAGGGTGTAATAACCGCTGGTGGTCGGGGTGAAGCTGCCGGAAATGCTGCCGCTTGCCGAGCCCCAGGTGGCGCCGGCGACGTTCTTGCCGCCGATCACGATCTGCAGGCTGTCGTCGGCGGTGCCGCTGAAGGTGTAGGTCTTGCCGGCTTCCAGGTAGATCAGGCCGGAGGTCTTCGAGCCTGTGCCAGGGGTGACGGTGGCCACGGTGTCGACGGTGGTCACCTGCTCGCTCTTGCTGGCGCTACCGGAATTAGCGAACACGTTCTTCAACGCATCGCCTGTGATGCCGTTGCCGTTGGTGCCCAGGCCGGTGAGGCTGGTCCAGGTTTCCTTGGTCAGGCCGAGCGAGTTGACGTTGTTGTTGCCGATAGCCAGGTCCGGCCTGTCGGCGACCGGCGTGATGTCGACCTTCAGCGTCGCTTCGCTGCCCGAGTTGGTGCCATCGAACGGCTTGAACTTGATCTGTGCGTAGTCGGCCTGTTTGTTGCCCACCCCGGTGCCGCCGTAGCCATCAACGCCCGACTGGTTGGCCAGCGGCACGAACTTGAGCTTGCCGGCGGCGATGTCGCTCTGGCTGATGGTCTGGTTCAGGGCCACGTCGACCCATGCGGTGCCGTTGAAGAACTTCAGGCTGCCGAGGTCCGGCAGCTTGGTGATGGTCACGCCCAGGCCGGTGTTGCCATCGGCATCGGTGACGTTGAAGTTGTTCCACTGGAATACGTAGTCAGTATCTTCGTTGCCCGTCACGGCACCACCGGTCGACACTGGCGCGTGGTCGTTGTCGACGATCGTGGTGGTGACCGACGTCTTGCTCGGGTCGACCTGCAGGTTCTCGAAGCCACCGCCGGTGGCACCGCTGATCTTGACCACGAAGTTTTCCGAACCTTCGACGAGCTGGTCGTCGATGGTCTTGATGTCGAAGGTCGCACTGCTGCTGCCGGCAGGGATCTTCACCGTAACCACACCCGTGTAGTCCTGGCCGTTGCTGGCTGTGCCGCTGTAGCTCAGGGTGACGGTAACTTCCGTTTTCGACGGGTTGCTCAGGGTCAGCGTGTAGTGGGCAGTATTGCCTTCGTCCACCGAGGTATCGCCGCTGATGCCCACGGTGGTCAGGTCGCCCTGGCCGCTTGGTTCGTCGGTGACGGTAGTGGTGACGGTATTGCTGCCCAGGGTCAGCTTCTCGAAGTTGTCGCCCCCGGTGACCGTTTCGATCTTGTTGACGATATTCGCTTGGCCACCGACATACGCATCATCCTTGGCGGTGATGGTGAAGGTGCCAGTGGCGCTGTTGGCCGGGATGGTGACCTTGGTGCCATCGCTCAAGGTGAAGATCAAGCCGTTGTGGCCAGTGACCGACAGGCCTTGGGCGTTGGTCAAGGTCACGGTGTAGGTGACCTGGCCGCCTTCGGCGACGGTGGACTTGTCGGCCGTCAGGGTCGCAACCACTTCACTGGTGGTGTCGGTGATCTGCACGGTGGCATTGCCACCCAGCTCCAGGTTCTCGAAGGTTTTGCCGGTGACAGTGGCCTCGGTGATGCCGACGGTCAGCGAACCTGGGTCCTTGAAGACGTCATCGCCTTGGGCCGGGGCCTTGTAGATGGCTTCGGTCTGACCCGCGAGGATGGTCACCTTGCCGCCGTTGGACAGCGTGATGTTGAGGTCACGGTCCAGCTTCTGGCTGACCTTGACGGTGAAGCTTGGCTGCTGGTCTTCGGTGACATTGCCATTGCTGACGATGGTGACGCTGACTTTATCACCCTGGTTGCCGGTGCCTGGGGTGCCCGAACCTGGCTCGTCGGTGACCGAAGTGGTCACGGTGTTGCTGCCCAAAGTCAGTTTTTCGAAGTTGTCCGCGCCGGTGACCGCTTCCAGTTTGTTGGCAATGGCAGTTTGGCCGCCGACATAGACATCATCCTTGGCGGTGATGGTAATGGTTCCGGTCGCGCTGTTGGCCGGGATGGTCACCTTGGTGCCGTCGCTCAGGGTGAAGGTCAGGCCGGTGTGGCCGGTGACCGACAGACCCTGGGCATTGGTCAGGGTCACGGTGTAGGTGATCTGACCGCCTTCGTTGACAGTGGACTTGTCGGCCGTCAGGGTCGCAACGACTTCGCTGGTGGTATCGGTGATCTGCACGGTGGCGTTGCCACCCAGCTCCAGGTTCTCGAAGGTTTTGCCGGTGACAGTGGCGTCAGTGATACCCACGGTCAGCGAGCCTGGGTCTTTGAACACGTCATCGCCCTGAGCCGAAGCCTTGTAGATGGCTTCGGTCTGGCCCGCGAGGATGGTCACCTTGCCGCCGTTGGACAGCGTGATGTTGAGGTCGCGGTCCAGCTTCTGGCTGACCTTGACGGTGAAGCTTGGCTGCTGGTCTTCGGTGACATTGCCATTGCTGACGATGGTCACGCTGACCTTGTCACCCTGGTTGCCGGTGCCTGGGGTGCCCGAACCGGGCTCGTCGGTGACCGAGGTGGTCACAGTGTTGCTGCCCAGGGTCAGCTTCTCGAAGCTATCCCCGCCAGTGACCGTTTCGATCTTGTTGACGATGTTCGGCTGGCCACCGACGTACACATCATCCTTGGCGGTGATGGTGATGGTGCCGGTCCCGCTGTTGGCCGGAATGGTGACCTTGGTGCCATCGCTCAGGGTGAAAGTCAGGCCGTTGTGGCCAGTGACCGACAGGCCTTGGGCGTTGCTCAGGGTCACGGTGTAGGTGATCTGGCCGCCTTCGGCAACGGTGGTCTTGTCCGCCGTCAGGGTGGCGACCACTTCACTGAGGGTGTCGGTGATCTGCACGGTGGCACTGCCACCCAGTTCCAGGTTCTCGAACGTTTTGCCCGCGACGGATGCTTCGCTGATGTTCAGGGTTAGCGAACCATTGTCCTTGAAAACATCGTCGCCTTGCGCCGGCGCCTTGTAGATGGCTTCGGTCTGGCCAGCGGCAATCACCACCTGGCCGCCGTTGGACAGCTTGACAGTCAGGTCCTGGTCCAGTTTCTGGCTGACCTTGACGGTAAAGCTTGGCTGTTGGGCCTCGTTCACATCGCCATTGCTGACGATGGTCACGCTGACCTTGTCGCCTTGGTTGCCGGTGCCTGGGGTGCCCGAGCCGGGTTCGTCGGTGACCGAAGTGGTCACGGTGTTGCTGCCCAGGGTCAGTTTCTCGAAGGTGTCACCACCGGTGACCGATTCGATCTTGTTGACGATGTTCGGCTGGCCACCGACATACACATCATCTTTGGCGGTGATGGTGATGGTGCCGGTCGCGCTGTTGGCCGGGATGGTCACCTTGGTGCCATCGCTCAAGGTGAAGGTCAGGCCGTTGTGGCCGGTGACCGACAGGCCCTGGGCGTTGCTCAGGGTGACGGTGTAGGTAATCTGGCCACCTTCAGCGACGGTGGTCTTGTCGGCAGTGAGGGTCGCGACCACTTCGCTGAAGGTGTCGGTGATCTGCACGGTGGCCGAACCGCCGATTTCGAGATTCTCGAAGGTCTTGCCCGCCACGCTCGCCTCGGTGATACCCACGGTCAGCGAGCCTGGATCTTTGAAGACGTCATCGCCCTGCGCTGTGGCCTTGTAGATCGCTTCGGTCTGGCCCGCGAGGATGGTTACCTTGCCGCCGTTGGACAGCGTGATGTTGAGGTCGCGGTCCAGCTTCTGACTGACTTTGACGGTGAAGCTTGGCTGCTGGTCTTCGGTGACATTGCCATTGCTGACGATGGTCACGCCGACCTTGTCGCCCTGGTTGCCGGTGCCTGGAGTACCCGAACCTGGTTCGTCGGTGACCGAAGTGGTCACGGTATTGCTGCCCAGGGTCAGCTTTTCGAAGTTGCCCGCGCCGGTGACGGTTTCCAGTTTATTGGCAATCGCTGGCTGACCACCGACGAAGACGTCGTCCGGGGCATTGATGGTGATAGTGCCGGTCGCGCTGTTGGCCGGAACGGTGACCTTGGTGCCGTCGGACAGGGTGAAGGTCAGGCCGTTGTGGCCGGTGACCGACAGACCTTGAGCGTTGGTCAGGGTCACGGTGTAGGTGATCTGACCGCCTTCGGCAACAGTGGTCTTGTCGGCGGTCAGGGTGGCGACGACTTCGCTGGTGGTGTCGGTGATCTGCACGGTGGCGTTGCCACCCAGCTCCAGATTCTCGAAGGTTTCGCCAACGACAGTGGCGTCAGTGATACCAACAGTCAGCGAACCGCCGTCTTTAAAGACGTCGTCGCCTTGGGCCGGGGCCTTGTAGATGGCTTCGGTCTGGCCGGCAGCGATCACTACCTGGCCGCCGTTGGACAGCTTCACGGTCAGGTCCTGATCCAGCTTCTGGCTCACTTTTACAGTGAACGACGGCTGCTGGTCTTCGGTGACATTGCCATTGCTGACGATGGTTACGCTGACTTTGTCGCCCTGGTTGCCGGTGCCTGGAGTGCCCGAGCCTGGTTCGTCGGTGACCGCGGTGGTCACGGTGTTGCTGCCCAGGGTCAGTTTCTCGAAGTTGTCGCCACCGGTGACCGTTTCGATCTTGTTGACGATGGTTGGCTGACCGCCGACATACACATCATCCTTGGCGGTGATGGTGATAGTGCCGGTCGCGCTGTTGGCCGGAACGGTGACTTTGGTGCCGTCGGACAGGGTGAAGGTCAGGCCGTTGTGGCCAGTGACCGACAGACCTTGGGCGTTGGTCAGGGTCACGGTGTAGGTGATCTGGCCGCCTTCGGCGACGGTGGTCTTGTCGGCCGTCAGGGTGGCGACAACTTCGCTGGTGGTGTCGGTGATTTGTACGGTGGCGTTGCCACCCAGCTCCAGGTTCTCGAAGGTTTCCCCAACAACAGTGGCGTCAGTGATGCCAACGGTCAGCGAACCGCCATCTTTGAAGACGTCGTCGCCTTGCGCCGGGGCCTTGTAGATCGCCTCGGTCTGGCCGGCGGCGATTACCACTTGACCACCGTTGGACAGGTTCACGGTCAGGTCGTGGTCGAGCTTCTGGCTGACTTTGACGGTGAAGCTTGGCTGCTGATCTTCAGTGACATTGCCATTGCTGACGATGGTGACCGAAACCTTGTCGCCTTCGTTGCCAGTGCCAGGAGTGCCCGTACCCGGCTCGTCAGTCACGGTGGTGGTGACGGAGCTGTCGCCCAGCGTCAGTTTCTCGAAGTTGTCCGCCCCCTCAACCGATTCCAGCTTGTTGACGATATTCGGTTGACCGCCGACATACACATCATCGTTAGCGGTGATGGTGAAGGTGCCGGTGGCGCTGTTGGCCGGGACGGTAACCTTGGTGCCGTCAGACAAGGTGAAGGTCAGGCCATTGTGGCCGGTGACCGACAGACCTTGGGCGTTGGTCAGGGTCACGGTGTAGGTGATCTGGCCGCCTTCAGCAACGGTGGTCTTGTCCGCAGTCAGGGTCGCGACGACTTCGCTGGTGGTGTCGGTAATCTGCACGGTGGCGTTGCCACCCAGCTCCAGGTTCTCGAAGGTTTCGCCAACGACAGTGGCGTCAGTGATGCCGACGGTCAGCGAACCGCCGTCCTTGAAGACGTCGTCGCCTTGGGCCGGGGCCTTGTAGATGGCTTCGGTCTGGCCGGCAGCGATCACGACTTGACCGCCGTTGGACAGGTTGACGGTCAGGTCATGGTCGAGCTTCTGGCTGACCTTGACGGTGAAGCTTGGCTGTTCAGCCTCGTTCACGTCACCGTTGCTGACGATGGTGACACTGACCTTGTCGCCTTCGTTGCCAGTGCCCGGCGTGCCGGTGCCAGGTTCGTCGGTGACTTCGGTCTTCACTTGTTCCTGGCCGAGGGTCAGTTTCTCGAAGTTGTCCGCACCCTCGACCGATTCCAGTTTGTTGGTAATCGCAGGCTGGCCGCCAACATACACATCATCGTTAGCGGTGATAGTGAAGGTGCCGGTGGCGCTATTGGCCGGAACGGTAACTTTGGTGCCATCGGACAAGGTGAAGGTCAGGCCATTGTGGCCAGTGACCGACAGACCTTGGGCGTTGGTCAGGGTCACGGTGTAAGTGATCTGACCGCCTTCGGCCACAGTGGTCTTGTCGGCCGTCAGGGTGGCGACCACTTCGCTGGTGGTGTCGGTAATCTGCACCGTGGCGTTGCCACCCAGCTCCAGGTTCTCGAAGGTTTCCCCAACGACAGTGGCGTCAGTGATGCCAACGGTCAGCGAACCGCCGTCTTTAAAGACGTCGTCACCTTGCGCCGGGGCCTTGTAGATGACTTCGGTCTGGCCGGCAGCGATCACTACCTGGCCGCCGTTAGACAGGTTCACGGTCAGGTCATGATCCAGCTTCTGGCTCACTTTTACAGTGAACGACGGCTGCTGATCTTCAGTGACATTGCCGTTGCTGACGATGGTGACCGACACCTTGTCGCCTTCGTTGCCAGTGCCCGGCGTGCCGGTACCAGGTTCGTCGGTGACTTCGGTCTTCACTTGTTCCTGACCGAGGGTCAACTTCTCGAAGTTGTCCGCACCCTCGACCGATTCCAGTTTGTTGGTAATCGCAGGCTGGCCGCCAACATACACATCATCGTTAGCGGTGATAGTGAAGGTGCCGGTGGCGCTATTGGCCGGAACGGTAACTTTGGTGCCATCGGACAAGGTGAAGGTCAGGCCATTGTGGCCAGTGACCGACAGACCTTGGGCGTTGGTCAGGGTCACGGTGTAAGTGATCTGACCGCCTTCGGCCACAGTGGTCTTGTCGGCCGTCAGGGTCGCGACCACTTCGCTGGTGGTGTCGGTAATCTGCACGGTGGCATTGCCACCCAGCTCCAGGTTCTCGAAGGTTTCCCCAACGACAGTGGCGTCAGTGATGCCAACGGTCAGCGAACCGCCGTCTTTAAAGACGTCGTCACCTTGCGCCGGGGCCTTGTAGATGACTTCGGTCTGGCCGGCAGCGATCACTACCTGGCCGCCGTTAGACAGGTTCACGGTCAGGTCATGATCCAGCTTCTGGCTGACTTTTACAGTGAACGACGGCTGATGATCTTCAGTGACATTGCCGTTGCTGACGATGGTGACCGACACCTTGTCGCCTTCGTTGCCGGTGCCCGGGGTGCCGGTACCGGGCTCGTCGGTGACTTCGGTCTTCACTTGTTCCTGGCCGAGGGTCAACTTCTCGAAGCTGTCCGCACCCTCGACCGATTCCAGCTTGTTGATAATCGCAGGCTGGCCGCCGACGAAGACGTCGTCCGGAGCACTGATGGTGAAGGTACCGGTGGCACTGTTGGCCGGAACGGTAACTTTGGTGCCATCGGACAAGGTGAAGGTCAGGCCATTGTGGCCAGTGACCGACAGACCTTGGGCGTTGGTCAGGGTCACGGTGTAAGTGATCTGGCCGCCTTCGGCCACGGTGGTCTTGTCGGCGGTCAGGGTGGCGACAACTTCGCTGGTGGTGTCGGTGATCTGTACAGTGGCGTTGCCACCCAGCTCCAGGTTCTCGAAGGTTTCCCCAACGACAGTGGCGTCAGTGATGCCAACGGTCAGCGAACCGCCGTCTTTGAAGACGTCGTCGCCTTGCGCCGGCGCCTTGTAGATCGCTTCGGTCTGGCCGGCAGCGATCACGACTTGGCCGCCGTTGGACAGGTTCACGGTGAGGTCATGGTCGAGCTTCTGGCTGACCTTGACGGTGAAGCTTGGCTGTTCAGCCTCGTTCACGTCACCGTTGCTGACGATGGTGACACTGACTTTGTCGCCTTCGTTGCCAGTGCCCGGCGTGCCGGTGCCGGGTTCGTCGGTGACTTCGGTCTTCACTTGTTCCTGACCGAGGGTCAGTTTCTCGAAGTTGTCCGCACCCTCGACCGATTCCAGTTTGTTGGTAATCGCAGGCTGGCCGCCAACGAAAACGTCGTCCGGAGCATTGATGGTGAAGGTACCGGTGGCGCTGTTGGCCGGGACGGTAACCTTGGTGCCGTCAGACAAGGTGAAGGTCAGGCCATTGTGGCCGGTGACCGACAGACCCTGGGCATTGGTCAGGGTCACGGTGTAAGTGATCTGGCCGCCTTCGGCGACGGTGGTCTTGTCCGCAGTCAGAGTGGCAACGACTTCGCTGGTGGTGTCGGTGATCTGCACCGTGGCGTTGCCACCCAGCTCCAGGTTCTCGAAGGTTTCGCCAACGACAGTGGCGTCAGTGATGCCGACGGTCAGCGAACCGCCGTCCTTGAAGACGTCGTCGCCTTGGGACGGGGCCTTGTAGATGGCTTCGGTCTGGCCGGCAGCGATCACTACCTGGCCGCCGTTGGACAGGTTGACGGTCAGGTCGTGGTCCAGCTTCTGGCTGACTTTTACAGTGAACGACGGCTGCTGATCTTCAGTGACATTGCCGTTGCTGACGATGGTGACCGACACCTTGTCGCCTTCGTTGCCGGTGCCCGGGGTGCCGGTACCGGGTTCGTCGGTGACTTCGGTCTTCACTTGTTCCTGACCGAGGGTCAGTTTCTCGAAGTTGTCCGCACCCTCGACCGATTCCAGTTTGTTGGTAATCGCAGGCTGGCCGCCAACATACACATCATCGTTAGCGGTGATAGTGAAGGTGCCGGTGGCGCTGTTGGCCGGGACGGTAACCTTGGTGCCGTCAGACAAGGTGAAGGTCAGGCCATTGTGGCCGGTGACCGACAGACCCTGGGCATTGGTCAGGGTCACGGTGTAAGTGATCTGGCCGCCTTCGGCGACGGTGGTCTTGTCCGCAGTCAGAGTGGCAACGACTTCGCTGGTGGTGTCGGTGATTTGTACGGTGGCGTTGCCACCCAGCTCCAGGTTCTCGAAGGTTTCCCCAACGACAGTGGCGTCAGTGAGGCCAACGGTCAGCGAACCGCCGTCCTTGAAGACGTCGTCGCCTTGCGCCGGGGCCTTGTAGATCGCCTCGGTCTGGCCGGCAGCGATCACTACCTGGCCGCCGTTGGACAGGTTGACGGTCAGGTCGTGATCCAGCTTCTGGCTGACTTTTACAGTGAACGACGGCTGCTGATCTTCAGTGACATTGCCGTTGCTGACGATGGTGACCGACACTTTGTCGCCTTCGTTGCCAGTGCCAGGAGTGCCCGTACCCGGCTCGTCAGTCACGGTGGTGGTGACGGAGCTGTCGCCCAGCGTCAGTTTTTCAAAGTTGTCCGCACCCTCAACCGATTCCAGCTTGTTGACGATATTGGGTTGACCGCCGACATACACATCATCGTTAGCGGTGATGGTGAAGGTGCCGGTGGCGCTGTTGGCCGGGACGGTAACCTTGGTGCCGTCAGACAAGGTGAAGGTCAGGCCATTGTGGCCGGTTACCGACAGACCTTGAGCGTTGGTCAGGGTCACGGTGTAAGTGATCTGACCGCCTTCGGCCACGGTGGTCTTGTCTGCCGTCAGGGTGGCGACAACTTCGCTGGTGGTGTCGGTGATTTGTACGGTGGCGTTGCCACCCAGCTCCAGGTTCTCGAAGGTTTCCCCAACAACAGTGGCGTCAGTGATGCCGACGGTCAGCGAACCGCCGTCCTTGAAGACGTCGTCGCCTTGGGCCGGCGCCTTGTAGATCGCTTCGGTCTGGCCGGCAGCGATCACCACTTGGCCGCCGTTGGACAGGTTCACGGTCAGGTCGTGGTCGAGCTTCTGGCTGACTTTGACGGTGAAGCTTGGCTGCTGGTCTTCAGTGACATTGCCGTTGCTGACGATGGTGACCGAAACCTTGTCGCCTTCGTTACCCGTGCCCGGCGTGCCGGTACCAGGTTCGTCGGTGACTTCGGTCTTCACTTGTTCCTGACCGAGGGTCAGTTTCTCGAAGTTGTCCGCACCCTCGACCGATTCCAGTTTGTTGGTAATCGCCGGCTGGCCGCCAACATACACATCATCGTTAGCGGTGATGGTGAAGGTGCCGGTGGCACTGTTGGCCGGAACGGTGACTTTGGTGCCATCGGACAGGGTGAAGGTCAGGCCATTGTGGCCAGTGACCGACAGACCTTGGGCGTTGGTCAGGGTCACGGTGTAAGTGATCTGACCACCTTCGGCGACGGTGGTCTTGTCGGCCGTCAGGGTGGCGACAACTTCGCTGGTGGTGTCGGTAATCTGCACCGTGGCGTTGCCATCCAGCTCCAGGTTCTCGAAGGTTTCCCCAACAACAGTGGCGTCAGTGATGCCGACGGTCAGCGAACCGCCGTCCTTGAAGACGTCGTCGCCTTGGGCCGGGGCCTTGTAGATCGCCTCGGTCTGGCCGGCAGCGATCACCACCTGGCCGCCGTTAGACAGGTTGACGGTCAGGTCGTGGTCGAGCTTCTGGCTGACTTTGACGGTGAAGCTTGGCTGCTGGTCTTCAGTGACATTGCCGTTGCTGACGATGGTGACCGACACCTTGTCGCCTTCGTTACCCGTGCCCGGCGTGCCGGTGCCGGGTTCGTCGGTGACTTCGGTCTTCACTTGTTCCTGGCCGAGGGTCAACTTCTCGAAGCTGTCCGCACCCTCAACAGATTCCAGCTTGTTGATAATCGCAGGCTGGCCGCCGACGAAGACGTCGTCCGGAGCATTGATGGTGAAGGTACCGGTGGCACTGTTGGCCGGAACGGTGACCTTGGTGCCGTCGGACAAGGTGAAGGTCAGGCCGTTGTGGCCGGTGACCGACAGACCTTGAGCGTTGGTCAGGGTCACGGTGTAGGTGATCTGGCCGCCTTCGGCGACGGTGGTCTTGTCGGCCGTCAGGGTGGCGACAACTTCGCTGGTGGTGTCGGTAATCTGCACCGTGGCGTTGCCACCCAGCTCCAGGTTCTCGAAGGTTTCGCCAACGACAGTGGCGTCAGTGATGCCGACGGTCAGCGAACCGCCGTCTTTGAAGACGTCGTCGCCTTGGGACGGGGCCTTGTAGATGGCTTCGGTCTGGCCGGCAGCGATCACTACCTGGCCGCCATTGGACAGGTTCACGGTCAGGTCGTGGTCCAGCTTCTGGCTGACCTTGACGGTGAAGCTTGGCTGCTGATCTTCAGTGACATTGCCATTGCTGACGATGGTGACCGAAACCTTGTCGCCTTCGTTGCCAGTGCCAGGAGTGCCCGTACCCGGCTCGTCAGTCACGGTGGTGGTGACGGAGCTGTCGCCCAGCGTCAGTTTCTCGAAGTTGTCCGCCCCCTCAACCGATTCCAGCTTGTTGACGATATTCGGTTGACCGCCGACATACACATCATCGTTAGCGGTGATGGTGAAGGTGCCGGTGGCGCTGTTGGCCGGGACGGTAACCTTGGTGCCGTCAGACAAGGTGAAGGTCAGGCCATTGTGGCCGGTGACCGACAGACCTTGGGCGTTGGTCAGGGTCACGGTGTAGGTGATCTGGCCGCCTTCGGCAACGGTGGTCTTGTCGGCCGTCAGGGTCGCGACCACTTCGCTGGTGGTGTCGGTAATCTGCACGGTGGCATTGCCACCCAGCTCCAGGTTCTCGAAGGTTTCGCCAACGACAGTGGCGTCAGTGATGCCGACGGTCAGCGAACCGCCATCTTTGAAGACGTCGTCGCCTTGGGCCGGGGCCTTGTAGATCGCTTCGGTCTGGCCGGCAGCGATCACCACTTGGCCGCCGTTGGACAGGTTGACGGTCAGGTCATGGTCGAGCTTCTGGCTGACCTTGACGGTGAAGATTGGCTGTTCAGCCTCGTTCACGTCACCGTTGCTGACGATGGTGACGCTGACTTTGTCGCCTTCGTTGCCAGTGCCCGGAGTGCCGGTGCCGGGTTCGTCGGTGACTTCGGTCTTCACTTGTTCCTGGCCGAGGGTCAACTTCTCGAAGCTATCCGCACCCTCAACCGATTCCAACTTGTTGGTAATCGCAGGCTGGCCGCCGACGAAGACGTCGTCCGGAGCATTGATGGTGAAGGTACCGGTGGCGCTGTTGGCCGGGACGTTAACCTTGGTGCCGTCGGACAGGGTGAAGGTCAGGCCGTTGTGGCCAGTGACCGACAGACCTTGAGCGTTGGTCAGGGTCACGGTGTAAGTGATCTGGCCGCCTTCAGCGACGGTGGTCTTGTCAGCCGTCAGGGTCGCAACGACTTCACTGGTGGTGTCGGTGATCTGCACCGTGGCGTTGCCACCCAGCTCCAGGTTCTCGAAGGTTTCTCCAACAACAGTGGCGTCAGTGATGCCGACGGTCAGCGAACCGCCGTCTTTGAAGACGTCGTCGCCTTGGGCCGGGGCCTTGTAGATCGCCTCGGTCTGGCCGGCAGCGATCACTACCTGGCCGCCATTGGACAGGTTCACGGTCAGGTCGTGGTCGAGCTTCTGGCTCACTTTTACAGTGAACGATGGCTGCTGATCTTCAGTGACATTGCCGTTGCTGACGATGGTCACGCTGACTTTGTCGCCTTCGTTGCCAGTGCCCGGCGTGCCGGTGCCGGGTTCGTCGGTGACTTCGGTCTTCACTTGTTCCTGGCCGAGGGTCAACTTCTCGAAGCTGTCCGCCCCCTCGACCGATTCCAACTTGTTGGTAATCGCAGGCTGGCCGCCAACGAAAACGTCGTCCGGAGCATTGATGGTGAAGGTACCGGTGGCGCTGTTGGCCGGGACGGTAACCTTGGTGCCGTCAGACAAGGTGAAGGTCAGGCCATTGTGGCCGGTGACCGACAGACCCTGGGCATTGGTCAGGGTCACGGTGTAAGTGATCTGGCCGCCTTCGGCGACGGTGGTCTTGTCCGCAGTCAGAGTGGCGACGACTTCGCTGGTGGTGTCGGTGATTTGTACGGTGGCGTTGCCACCCAGCTCCAGATTCTCGAAGGTTTCGCCAACGACAGTGGCGTCAGTGATACCAACAGTCAGCGAACCGCCGTCCTTGAAGACGTCGTCGCCTTGGGCCGGGGCCTT